>CAMDHB010000180.1 GCA_945897655.1 Pseudorhodobacter antarcticus | reverse complement strand
GGCCCGGTCGCTGTACCAACTGGGGCAAGCGGCCAAAGACCCCCTGATGGTGCTGACCGCCGTGCAAATCCTGCGCGGCCTGTCCCTGACGGACACCACCCGCACCCCAGACCCCGCCCCTGAAACCCCGCCCCCCCTGATCACCCCCGACCCCACCCAGATGCTGAACACCGCCCGCACCCTTGACGCGGGCCAGAACTACACCGACCTGATCGACAGCATCGCCCGCCAGACCGGACCCAGCCCAAAAGCCCTGCGCGCCACCGCTGCAACCCTTGACACCGCCCAAACCCACACCTGGACCCTGACCTTCTTTGGCGCCGCCTATGCCGAACTGGCCATTGCCGGTCACGGAAACGGGAACCTTGACCTGTTGGTCAGCGACGACAAGGGCACTATCATCTGTCAGGACAACGGCAGCGGCGATAGTGCACACTGCGGCTTTACCCCCGCCGAAAATGGCACCTTCACCGTGACCGTCACCAACGCGGGCGCGACCCCCGATGGCTACATCCTGCTGACGAATTGAGGCTCCATGCTGACCCGCCGCACCTTTCTTGCCGCCACAGCCGCCCTGACCCTGCCCCGCCCGGCCTGGGCCGCCACCCCGACCCTGACCGTGGCCAGCCGCCAGTTGGAGGTGCTTGGCCGCGCCGCCACCGTTTACGGCATCACCAACGCCTCGGGCGGGAATGGGCTGACGGCGCGAGAGGGCGACCGCTTCACCGGCACCGTGCTGAACGACACAGGCGACGACCTGATCCTGCACTGGCACGGCCAGACCCGCGCCGCCGCAGACCAAGACCGCACCCGCACCGGTGGCGGCGTGCAGGCCAGCGGCACGACCGATGCCTATGATTTCGAACTGACCCCCGGCACGCATTGGATGCACAGCCATACCCTGACCGAACAACTGCTGCTCGCCGCCCCCATGGTCACGGTCGAGGCGGACGCGACGACCCCCGAAGCGACAGTGATGCTGCACGACTTCGCATTCCGATCCCCGGCCGAGATTCTGGCCGAGTTGGGCGCATCGGGCATGCACGACATGACCACAATGGGTTCGGGCGATCACGCAGGCCACGACATGGCCGCAATGGCCCCCGGCATGGTCCACGCCAATGATGTGGCCTATGACGCCTTTCTGGCCAATGACCGCACCCTGGCCGACCCGCAGGTGATTGCGGTCGAGCCCGGCCCCTTCCGTCTGCGCATCATCAACGGGGCCACGGCAACGGCCTTCTGGCTTGACACCGGCCTGCAAACCCAAGTCATCGCCACCGACGGCGTGCCCTGCAAACCCCTGCCCGGCCAGCATTTCCCCATCGCCCAAGGCCAGCGGCTGGACCTCTTGGTCATGATCCCCCCCGAAGGCGGCGCTTTCCCCATTCTGGCTCAGGTCGAAAGCGCCCGGATGCGGACAGGGGTTATCCTCGCCACCGCAGGTGCCCAAGTGACCCGGGTGTCCGACATGGCCGATGCCGACAGCGAACCCCTCGACCTGCGCCTTGACGCCGCCCTGACCGCCGCCACCGCCCCACCCGACCGCGCCGCCCAGATGCTGCATGTCACGCTCGGCATGCAGCCCGGCTATGTCTGGACCCTGAACGACGGTGCGCCCCTGCAGGCCGCCTTGGGCGCACGGGTCGAGTTGATGTTCATGAACCCCACCCCGATGATGCACCCCATGCACCTGCACGGCCATCATTTCCAAGTGGTCGATGTCGGGATGGGCCGATTTGCGGGCCCCATGCGCGACACGGTGATCGTGCCGCCAATGGGCATGGTGACCGTGGCCGTCGATCTGGACAAGGCCGGCGGCTGGTATCTGCATTGCCACCATTTGTACCACATGGCCGGCGGCATGATGACCACGCTGGAGGTGTCCTGACCCACAGGATGGGCAGTATTGCCCATCCTACAAGTCAAAGCACCTTGATGATCGCAACCGCCTCTTGCTGGCCCAGACCCGCCGCAACCGCCTTCTTGAAGTAACTCGCATAGAAATCCGGTATGGCCTGGCTTATCCCCGCGTCCCGAGCCTGCTGCTGCACCCGCGCCAGCGCATTGCCCCAAACCTCCAGCGTCGCCGTCGGCTCGTGAAACCGCTCCTCGCGGATCAGGCCCGTCTGCCACTGGATGTTCGCGTCATCCGGAAACAGCGCCGCAAACTCCGCCAGATCCACCCCTTCCGCCCGGCACATCGCCGCCGAATGGGCGACCGAGACAAAGCTGCCATACCAGATGTTCAGCCAAGCCAGATCCAACGCCGAGGCTGCCGCGATATTGCCCCCCAGATAGCGCACCTTGGCCGCCAGCTTGGCCAGCATCGCCCCGGCTTCCGCATGGCCGCCCGCATCGCCGCAGAGCAAAATCTCGCCCCCATCGGCGTCAATATCATGGGGTCCGCACAATATGGCGCCATCCAGATAGCGCACCCCGTGCTGGCGCAACCAATCGGCCATCTGGGTCGCCTCCTTGGGCGTGCCCGTGCTCAGTTGCACCACAACCCGCCCCGCCAGCAGGCCCAAATGATCTGCCAGCAGCGCCCGCGTGACAGCATAATTGTCGATGCAGATGACGATCACCGGACTGGCCACCAGCGCCGCGCAAAGGTCCGCCGCCACGCGCGCCCCCACCAGTGCTTGCGCCTTGGCGGGTGAGCGGTTCCAGACCGTCACCGCTACCCCGCGCCGCACCAAGGCCCGCGCCAACGACGATCCCATCAATCCCAGCCCAAGGAAACTAAGTTCGGTCATCCGATCCCCCGACGTTGCCAAGGCTTCAGCCTGCGCCTGCCATGGCCTTGTGGCAAGCACGATTGGCGAACCCTTTCCAGATCGTTAAAATCCGAAACCCAAACCATTGAATTCAAATGGTTTCGAAAAATGTCCAGATCCGGACGCTTTGGGATCAGTCGTAAAACGGGTTCATCTGGGCCACGATCACGGCATTTTCCGCCAAGGCGCGGTCCATCAGCTTGCGCTCCTCGGGGTCGATCTCGTCGCCCGATTCCAGCCGCTCCTCCAGCGTGCCGTAGCCTGACACATCCAAGGGGGCCAGGTCCGCTTCCTTCAACACAGCAACGGTTTCCCGCACCGCCTCTGCCTCATCCACACCACTGGCATAGATGATCAGCGCCGCCCCGGTCGCCTTTTCCGGCAAACCGTCACCCTTTTTGCGGCCCAGTTCCACCACCAAGGTAAACACCTGCTGCGGCCGTTTCGCCTTGGGGGCCTTGGGTTCGGGGGGGGTGTCAGGATCGGTCACGAGGCAGTCTCCGCTGGGTCAGGTCTGGTTGACCGCTGCCACCCGATTTGTCAACGCCCGCCACCCCAGACGCCCTTAACCCGAAATCAAAGTGTTGCGGGCAACCTGCCCCCGACTTTGCACGGGGTGGATCATGACCGACGCATCAGAACTTCCGGTCCAAACCGGCGTCAGCGCCATGAAGATGGCGCAAGAGATGTTTGGCCAAGGCATCAAGATTGTCTCGGCCACTTATCAGGGCGATCCCAATTCGGCCGGCATCTATTCGGATGCGGACAAGTTTACCCCCGGCGTGGCACCCTCGGACCGCGGGGTGATCCTGTCCACCGGCAACGCTGGCAGCATCACCAACTCAAAGGGCAGCACGAACCAGGCCAGCGATACCACCACCGACACCAAGGGCGTGGATGGCGATGCGATGCTGGACAAGATCGCTGGCTTCAAAACCTACGACGGCGCAATCTTTTCGGCCAAATTCGTGCCGACCGGGTCTGTTCTGACGATGCAAATCACGTTTTCTTCCGAAGAATACATGGAATACGCCGGGTCCGGCTATAACGATGCCGTGGGCATCTGGGTGAACGGCGAAAAGGCCCAACTGACGGTGGGTGATGGCGACATCTCGATCAACAACATCAACGCCTGGTCCAACACCGGCCTTTACATCGACAATCCCGAAGGTGCCCTGAACACCGAAATGGATGGCCTGACCATCACCTTGACCCTGAAGGCCAAGGTCACCCCCGGCAAAACCAACGACATCCGGATCGGCATCGCGGATGCTGGCGACGCCAGCTATGACAGCAACCTGATGATCGCCGCCGACTCGGTGCAAACCGCCGTCATCGCCGTGGACGACAATTTCGAGATCGGACGCAACGACAAAACCGTGGTCGATCTGACCGGCAATGACACCAACGCCTCCAAGACCGAGCTTGTCATCACCAAGATCAACGGCGTTCCCGTCACCGCAGGTTCCAAAGTCCTGCTCGCCGACGGGACCGAGGTTTTGGTCAACGGCGATGGCACCATCACCATCGTCACCGATGGCGATGAAAAGGCTGGGGAGACGACCTTTTCCTATGAGGTCACCAATGGCGAGGGTGTCAGCGACGTGGCCTTTGTCCACGGTCAGGTGGCCTGCTTTGTCGCAGGGGCCCGCATTGCAACCGATCGGGGGCTGGTGGTGGTTCAGTCGTTGGAACCCGGCGACCGTGTGTTGACGCTGGACAACGGCTATCAGACCCTGCGCTGGTTGGGCCTGCGCAGCCTTGCCTCACAGGGGGAGTTTGCTGCCGTGTCCATTCCGGCGGGCACCTTTGGCCACCACGGCGCCCTGCGGGTGTCACCCCAGCACCGCCTGCTGATCAGCGGCTGGCAAGCCGAACTCTACTGTGGCGAGGAGGAGGTGCTGGTCAAGGCCAGCCACCTTGTGCGTGCGGGCCTGCTGCGGCAGGATCATTCTGGCGCCCCGGTGACCTATTGCCACCTGCTGTTTGACCGCCACGAAATCATCAACGCCGAAGGATTGTGGAGCGAAAGTTACCTGCCCGGCCCCGCCACACTGGCCAGCCATGACGATGCGACCCAAGCCGAACTTTTTGCCCTGTTCCCGGCACTTGAAGGGGATGCCACGGCCTACGGCCCCCCGGCCCGCCCACAGGCCGATGCAAAATCGGCCATGGTTCTGGGCAGGGGCTGGATTTAGGTCGTACTGCTGACGACATGACGGTTGGCTGCACGCACAACCGCGTGCAGCCATAGCCAAAGTCATACGCCGCCGCAGGTCGAACCTTCACGGGCGACCGACTTCGCACCGCGGGCGGGGCAGTTGCCCGAACGGCGGCCGAACTCGTCAACCATGGGGAACAACAGTTCGGATGCAGTGATGCCGTCAGCGGCGAACAGGGGCATCTCCATGGCCAGCACAGGTGCAGCAAGGGTGGACACAAACAGGGCAGCGATCAGGGTTTTCATCGGTTTGGCCTTTCGGGGCATTGGAATACGTGCCCTCAAAATGCCCCGCCGAGCCGCCCCAGTCAGCGGCCCAAGGTCGCGTCATCTTTCAGACCATGGTCGCAGGCTTGGCACGACCAAAGCCCGATCAATCGCGCAACAACTCGTTGATGCCGGTCTTGCTGCGGGTCTGCGCGTCAACCTTCTTCACGATCACGGCGCAGTACAGGTTGATCCCGCCCTTGCCCAGCATCGACCCTGCGACAACCACCGAATAGGGCGGCACCTCGCCATACATCACCGCCCCCGTCTCGCGGTCGACGATCTTGGTCGATTTGCCGATGAACACGCCCATCCCCAGGACCGAGCCTTCACGGATGATGCAACCCTCAACCACCTCGGACCGTGCTCCGATAAAGCAGTTATCCTCGATGATCGTCGGCCCCGCCTGCATCGGCTCCAGCACGCCGCCAATGCCAACGCCGCCCGACAGGTGCACATGCTTGCCGATCTGGGCGCAGGACCCGACCGTGGCCCAGCCGTCCACCATCGAGCCTTCATCCACAAAGGCACCCACGTTCACGAAAGACGGCATCAGAACCACGTTCTTGCCGATAAAGGCCGACCGGCGGACGATCGACCCCGGCACGGCGCGGAAGCCCGCCGCGCGCCACTGATTCTCGCCCCAGCCTTCGAACTTGGACGGCACCTTGTCCCACCAGGTTGCCCCGCCGTTGCCGCCCGGAATGACAGCCATATCATTCAGCCGGAACGACAGCAGAACCGCCTTCTTGGCCCACTGGTTCACGTGCCAATCGGTGCCACGCTTTTCGGCCACCCGCAGCAGCCCTTTGTCCAGCGCCTCCAGCGTGGCATCGACAGCGTCGCGGACCTCGCCCTTTGTGGTCAGGGAAATGCCGTCGCGGGCCTCCCACGCGGCTTCGATCACGGGTTCAAGGGCGGCAAAGGTCATGGAATGGCTCCTGCTGGGGTTTGCGGGGCTATAACGTCACACGGGCCGCCGCGCAATCATTCTAGGCGCCCAGATCCGGACGCTTTTTCCACTTGAATGAAACCACTGGGTTGGAAGCTACCTTGTTGACCCCATGGCAACCATCAGACTGAGAAGCCGAGCCTATGCCCTTGGCCCATGCCGTTCGACAAAGTCGATCATCTTCGGAAGCAGGTACCGCTGATCATACCGCTTCAGCGCCGTCGCCCGTGCCGCCTCGCGCAGCAGGGTGAACTTGTCGGGCCGCGCCAGGGCCTCGGTCAGCTTGGCGGACCAGGCTTTGACATCCAGGAAATCAACCAGCGTGCCGTTGACGCCGTCCTTGATCACCTCCTCGACCGGGGCGGTGCGCGATCCTATGACATGCGCCCCTGCAGACATCGCCTCGATCATCGACCAGGACAGGACGAACGGATAGGTCAGATACGCATGGGCGCGGGAAACCTGCATCAGTGCGGTGAACTGGTCATAGGGCACCTTGCCCATGAAATGCACGCGGGACATGTCCAACTGATCGCGCACTTCGGACAGGATCAGCTCTTTCCAGCCCTTTTGATCCTTGGGCGCCGCGCCATAGCTGACCTCATCCCCACCTACGATCACCACCTGAGCGTCAGGCCGCGCCGCCATCACCTCGGGCAGGGCGCGCATGAAGATGTGATAGCCGCGGTAGGGTTCCAGATTGCGGTTGACGAAGGTCAGCACCTCGTCCCCCGGCTTCAACTGGCGGCCATCCGGCAGGGTAAACCGGGCATCAGCGTCAGGGCGCATCACATCGGTGTTCACCCCGTCATGGATGACATCAATCATCTTCCGCAGGGGTGCCGGATAGGTCGAGGCCT
>CAMDHB010000179.1 GCA_945897655.1 Pseudorhodobacter antarcticus | reverse complement strand
GAGCGGTTGACGTCTGACGCGCCCGTCTCGCGCATCCGCCAAACGGTGCGCGAGGGGCGCGACCGCATGCGCGCCCTGATGCTGTCCCGCCTGCCTGCCGATCTGGCGGGCGTCCGCGTGCTGGATGCGGGCTGCGGTGCCGGGCAAATGACGGCGGAACTGGGCGCACGCGGGGCCGATGTGGTGGCGGTGGACATCTCGCCCGCCCTTGTCGCCATCGCCAAGGCGCGCCTGCCGCAGGAACACGCCCACCGCGTGACCTTTGCCAGCGGCGACATGACGGCCGACCATGGCGCCTTTGACTATGTCCTCGCGATGGACAGCCTCATTTACTACAACACCGCCGACATCACCCAGGCCCTGTCCCGCCTTGGTGCCCGCACCAGCCGTGCAGTCGTCTTCACCGTTGCACCAAAAACCCCCTTCCTGATGACCTTCTGGACGCTTGGCAAAGCCTTCCCCCGCGCCGACCGTTCGCCCGTCATGGTGCCACACGCCCATGCCACCCTGACCCGCGCCACCTCCGGCAAAGTCAGCAAGGTCGACCGCGTCTCGCGCGGGTTCTACATCTCCGAATGCCTGGAGTATCGTCCGTGATCCTTGGCAAGTCCCAGATCCAGAAACTGACCGGCGCGTGGCTGCCCTTTGCGGATGCCTCCTCCGACGGTCTGCCGATGGCGCAACTGCTGCGCCTCAGCCTGTTTCAGGTCTCGGTCGGCATGGCCACCGTGTTGCTTCTGGGCACCCTCAACCGGGTGATGATCGTCGAACTGGCCGTCCCCGCCACCGTCGTCGCCTTCATGATCGCGCTGCCCGTCCTGTCCGCCCCCTTCCGCGCCATGCTGGGCCACCGCAGCGACAATTACCGCTCCTTCATCGGGTGGAAGCGTATTCCCTACCTGTGGTTTGGGTCCCTGTGGCAAATGGGCGGCCTTGCGATCATGCCCTTTGCGCTGATCGTCCTGTCCGGCGACCAGATCCACGGCCCCGCTTGGGCGGGTGAGGCTTTGGCGGGTCTGGCATTCCTGATGACCGGTCTTGGCCTGCACATGACCCAGACCGCCGGTCTGGCCCTCGCCTCTGACCGTGCCACCGATGAAACCCGGCCCAAGGTCGTGGCCCTTCTTTACGTGATGTTCCTGCTGGGCATGGCGCTTTCTTCCGTCATCATCGGCTGGCTTCTGCGCGATTTCGACCAGATCCGCCTGATCCGCGTCATTCAGGGCTGCGCCGTGGTAACGATGGTGCTGAACATGGTCGCGCTCTGGAAACAGGAAAAGGTCCGCCCGATGTCGGCGGCCGAAATGGCCACGAAGCCGCCGGTGTTTCTGGAATCCTGGCGCGACTTCGTGGCTGACAGCCATGTGACCCGCCTTTTGGTGATCGTTGTGATCGGCACGATGGGCTTTCAGATGCAGGATGTCCTGTTGGAACCCTACGGCGGCCAGATCCTCGGCCTTTCGGTGGGGGCAACCACATGGCTGACCGCAGCCAATGCGATGGGCGCGCTGGTCGGCTTCATTCTGGCAGGCCGCTGGATGAGCCGGGGCTTTGATGTGTTCCGCATGGCGGCACGTGGCATTCTGGTCGGCGTGCTGGCCTTCACCATCGTGATCCTGGCCGGCCTGATGTCCTCGCCCGTGCTGTTCTACATCGGCGCCATCTGCATCGGACTTGGCGCTGGCCTGTTCGCCGTATCAACCCTGACCGCCGCAATGGCCCTGCCTGAACGGGGCCTTTCGGGCCGTGGTCTGGCACTTGGAGCCTGGGGGGCAGCACAGGCGACTTCGGCGGGCCTGTCCATCGCCGTTGGCGGCACTCTGCGCGACACGGTCGGCGGCTATGCAATGGCGGGGCATCTGGGCACCACGCTGGCCACGCCCTCGTTCGGCTACTCTTTCGTCTACCACACGGAAATCATCGTGCTTTTCGTGTCCCTCATCCTGATTGGCCCGCTGGTGCGGACCAATCCCTACATCCCGCAATCCGATTCCAACACGGCCCGCACGGGCATCATGGAATTCCCCACCTGACCCTTCGGAGGACCAAGACATGGTTGGCGTCACTTTCTTCGGCAATTTCGACCTCGCAAGCCTGGCCATCTGGCTGTTCTGGGGCTTTTTCGCGGTTCTCGTCTACTATCTGCAGACCGAGAACATGCGCGAAGGCTACCCCCTGGAAACCGAGGACGGCAAACCCGCCCCGAACCAGGGACCCTTTAACCTGCCAATGGCGAAAACCTTCCTGCTGCCCCACGGTCGCGGTTCTGTCACCGTGCCCGACGGCAAACCCGAAAACCGCACGCTGGCCATGGCCCGCACTGCCGTGTCCGAAGGTTTCCCCCACATCCCCACCGGCAACCCGATGATGGATGGCGTCGGCCCGGCCTCCTGGGCGCCGCGGCGCGATGTGCCTGAACTTGATGGCCACGGCCATAACAAGATCGTGCCGATGTCCCATGCCGAAGGCTTTGCCGTCTCGGCCGGGCGTGACCCGCGTGGCCTGCCCGTCCAAGCCTCGGATCTTGAGGTTGTTGGCCGCATTTCCGACATGTGGGTCGATGCGCCCGAACAACTGGTCCGCTATCTGGAAATTGACCTGAACGAAGGCGGCAAGCGTCTGGTGCCCATGCCGATGGTCAAGATCTGGCCCGACCGCGTTCGCATCAACTCGATCTCCTCCGATCTCTTCGCCGGCGTGCCCTCGACCAAATCCGCGACCGAGGTGACCCTGCTCGAAGAAGACAAGATCAGCGGCTACTACGCCGGGGGCACCCTTTACGCCGCCGACAAGCGCAAGCACGGCTTCTGAAAGGGCAATGATGATGCAAGACCATGACGACTTCGCCATCGAGCCTCTGCCGGGCCTGCCCGCCACCCCGCCCAAGGGCGAGGTTGTCCTGTGGCAGGGCAACCCCCACACCCTGACCCTCGCGCGTGAGGCGATGGGCCTGACCTGGGTCGCGGCATACTTCGTGGCGCTTGCCATCTGGCGGGCGTCGGTCGTGTCGGATGGCAGCGTGATGTCGATTGTGGCCGTCATGCTGCCCTACCTGGGCCTTGGCCTTGCTGCATGCGGCATCATTCTGGCAATGGCGGCTGTTCAGGCCCGCTCGACCGTCTACACCGTCACAACGGCCCGCGTCGCCATGCGCATCGGCGCGGCCCTGACCGTCACGCTGAACCTGCCCTACAAGCAGATCGGCGCTGCCAGCCTTGACCTGAAACGCAGCGGCACCGGAACCATCGCGATGGAGACGCTGGGCGACACCCGTCTCTCCTTCCTGATGTGCTGGCCCCATGTCCGCCCCTGGCATATGGCCAAGACCCAACCTGCCCTGCGCTGCATCCGGGATGCCGCCCGCGTCGCGCAAATCCTGTCCGACGCCGCCGAAACCCGCGTCAGCCAACCCACCGTCACCCGCACCGCGCCCACCGGCGCTGTCGCCGCAGAATAGGGTGCAGACCATGGCAACCCAGACCCAAAACCCCAAGCCCGAGATGATCCCGGCCAATCTTTTGCTGGCGATGCTGGCACTTGTACTGGCCAGCGTGATCCTCACCGGCTACTCTGCCCTGACGGGGCGCGATCAGGTCGGCGTGCCCAAACCCGCCGCCATCGTCGCCGAACGCAGCATCATCCTGCAAGGCGGCGGCGCTCAGGCGGTAACCGTGCTGGCCGCTGATGGCACCCTGCTGATGGACCTGCCGCATGGGGGGTTCATCACCGTGATCCAGAACGGGCTGGAAAGGGCCCGCCTGACCGCCGGCGTTGACAAATTGTTGCCCGTGCGGATCGTGAAATTTGCCAACGGCCGCCTTTCGGTCGTGGATGACCACTCCGGATGGTCCGCCGAACTTGGCGCTTTCGGAAATGACAATAGGGCTGCGTTCGAACGGCTCATGTCACAGTAAGACCAAAAAACAAGGGAACGAAATCATGGGAATATTCACAAGATCATCTGAAATGGTCCCCTGCACCGTCGAGGTCAGCCACCGTTTCGAAAGCCTGCACGCGCATGTCCGCTTCAACAACGGCGCCGTGGTCTACCCGGGGGATGAGGTGCTGGTGCACGGCAAGCCGATCATGGCCGCTTACGGCGAAGTCATCGTCGAGGACCGCGAAGCCACAATCACCCGCGCCACCGCCATCGAACGCCTCTGGACCCGGATGACCGGCGACTTCGGCTTCATGGAACTGTGCGAATTTTCCTTTTCCGACGAGGTGAAACTATGAACGCCACCCCGATGGACCTGTACCCCGAAACCACCGATGCCGACCTGATCGAGGAGCCGACCGTTGACACAACGGCCATGGCCACCGAAACCACGCTGCTGAACCCGCGGTTTTACACCACCGACTTTGACGAGATGGACAAGCTTGACGTCTCCTCGGTGCGCCCCGAGTGGGACAAGCTGATCGCCCAGATGAAATCGGACCCCAACAAGGGCCATTTCAAGAAGAACGCCGAATGGGATGCGAACTGGGCCGACATGCCCCTGCCGCTCAAGCGCGAATTCATCGATTTTCTGGTGTCCTCCTGCACCGCCGAGTTTTCGGGCTGCGTGCTGTACAAAGAGATGAAACGTCGCGGTTCCAACCCCGACATCTGCGAGTTGTTCAGCTACATGTCGCGCGACGAGGCGCGTCATGCAGGCTTCATAAACGACGCCCTGCGCGAGGCAGGCGTTGCCGTGAACCTGGGCTTCCTGACCAAGGCCAAGAAATACACCTACTTCCGGCCCAAGTTCATCTACTACGCCACCTACCTGTCCGAAAAGATCGGCTACGCCCGCTACATCACCATCTTCCGTCACCTCGAGGCGCATCCCGAACAGCGCTTCCATCCGATCTTCAAATGGTTTCGCGAATGGTGCAATGACGAGTTCAGCCATGGCGAGGCCTTTGCCCTGATCATGCGCACCGACCCCAAGTTGACCACGTCCTTTGCGAACAAGCTGTGGATCCGCTTCTTCCTGACCGCCGTCTATTCGACCATGTATGTCCGCGATCATGCCCGCCCCGAGTTTCACAAGGCCCTTGGCGTGGATATCGAATGGTACGACCAGGAAGTGTTCAAGAAGACGTCCGCCATCGCCCGTCAGGTTTTCCCGATCGAGATTGACATCGACCACAAGCGCTGGTTGCCCAACCTGCGCCGGATGCGCGATGCCTTCATCGCGATGGACGATGCCAAGCGGCGTGGCGGTGTGGCAGGCTTCCTGGGCCGCATGACCAATGGCGCCTCGGCCCTGCGCGCATTTGTCTCGCTCTACACCATCCCCGTGATCAAGACCGTTCCCCCTGCGAACGTCCGGATGGAGCCGGTCTATTGATCATGGCCGACAGCCCCTGGCACGCCACAGTGATTGCCTTGTTTGTCTGGTGGTTCTCCACCGGCATCATTCTGTGGCGTGTCCGGGTCGCTGACAACGGCGGGGCGCATCAACACGCCCTCTCCGTTCTGCTGGCGGCACCGCTGGCCATCGCCGGTGTCGCGGCCTTTGGCGCTGCCCTGCAGGATGCCACGGCCTTCGGCACCTACCTTGGCTTCTTCGCCGCCCTGTCGATCTGGGGCTGGATCGAACTTGCCTTCTTGTCCGGCATCATCACCGGCCCCAACCGCACCCCCTGCCCCATCTATGCAGCGCCAATCGACCGCTTCTGGCGCGCTGTCGGCACCATCGCCTGGCACGAGGCCTTGTTGATCGTCAGCCTCGTCACAATGGGTCTGGCCACCCAAGGTGCCGCCAACCCCTTTGCCTTCCTGATCTTCGCCCTCCTCTTCGGGGCGCGCATCCTGGCCAAACTGAACCTGTTCTTCGGCGTACCCCGCATCAACATCCAGTTCCTGCCGCGCCCCCTTGCCCATTTGGCCAGCCACTTCCGCGTCTCGCGGATCACCGCATTCTTCCCCTTCTCGGTCAGCCTGCTGACCGTCGCATCGGCCTTCCTGCTGGAACGCGCCATCAATGCCACCACCCCCGGCACAGCCGTTGGCTTTGCCCTTCTGACCTGCCTTGCCCTGCTGGCCGTGCTGGAACATTGGTTCATGGTGCTGCCGCTGCCCGATGAAAAGCTGTGGCGCTGGATGATGCCGGCCCGCAAAATCGCAACACCCCGTATTCAAGATCGCCTGCAAGAGGATCCCCATGGACTTTGACAGCTTGTTCCGCGCCCAGATCGACACCCTGAAGGCCGAGGGGAACTATCGCAGCTTCGCCGAACTGGAACGCAAGCGTGGCGAGTTTCCGCGCGCGATGAACCACAAGGACGGTGAAGTGTCCGAGATCACCGTCTGGTGCTCGAATGACTACCTCGGCATGGGCCAGCACCCTGCGGTGGTCAAGGCGATGGTCGACAGCGTTCAGGCCTGCGGCACCGGGTCGGGCGGCACCCGCAACATCTCGGGCAACAACCACCACCACCTGCTGCTAGAGGCTGAACTGGCCGATCTGCATGGCAAGGATGCCGCGCTGCTGTTCACCTCTGGCTATGTGTCAAACTGGGCTGCCCTGTCCACCCTCGGCAGCCGCATTCCTGATGTGGTCATCCTGTCCGATGCAGGCAACCATGCCTCGATGATTGAAGGCGTGCGCCATTCCCGTGCCGACAAGGTCATCTGGAAACATAACGACTGGCGTGATCTGGACCGCAAGCTGAAGGCGGTCGGTGATCGTCCCAAGGTCGTCGCGTTCGAAAGCGTCTATTCGATGGACGGTGACATCTCCCCCATCAAGGAAATCGTGCAGGTTGCCAAGGCCCACGGTGCCCTGACCTATATCGACGAGGTCCACGCCGTCGGCATGTACGGCCCGCGCGGCGGCGGTGTCACCGAGCGCGAGGGCCTGGCCGACCAGATCGACCTGATCGAGGGCACGCTGGGCAAGGCCTTTGGCGTCGTCGGCGGGTATATCACCGGCTCTGCCCCCTTGTGCGACTTCATCCGCTCCTTCGCCTCGGGCTTCATATTCACCACCGCCCTGCCGCCCGCCGTGGCCGCTGCGGCGACGGCGTCGATTCAGCACCTGAAACAGTCGGGGTTCGAACGTCAGCGCCAACAGGAACAGGTCGCCAAACTGCGCGCCAAACTGGACCGTGCGGGCATCCCCCATATGGCC
>CAMDHB010000178.1 GCA_945897655.1 Pseudorhodobacter antarcticus | reverse complement strand
TTTTCTTTCGCTGACCGCTTTTGGGGCGCAATGTCGCCCCTTTGGTGCCTATGGTCGGCTCTTGTGCTTGGCTCGGGCGGGGGCACGGGATAGACAGGCAGGGCACCTTGAATGAACTGAGCCATGACCAGCGACATCCGCCTAGCCTTCGCCCATCCGGAAGAACGCGCGGCGGCATCTGCCTCGGCAGATCCGCGTGACCGGATTTCGTTGCGTGATCATGTGGTTGAGGTGGAAATTGGCGCCTTCCAGAAGGAACGTGGCCATACCCAGCGCGTGATGTTCAACGTCGTCGTCGAGGTGCGGCCCGCGCCGCAGCCGCTGAACGACGATGTGGACCGGATTTTATCCTATGACCGGATCACCGAGTCGATTGCGACGGAACTCGCGGCAGAGCGGTTGAACCTGCTGGAAACCCTGGCCGAGCGGGTGGCCGAGCGTGTTCTGGCCGAACCGCAGGCAATGCGGGCCTTTGTCCGGATCGAAAAGCTGGATGTGGGCCCCTATAAGCTGGGGGTCGAGATTGTGCGGTCTCGCGCCGAGGCGGCGGTGCAGGTGGTGGTGGATGGGGCCGAGGCGCCGGTGCACCCCTTGGTCATCTATCTGGACAATGCGGCCATTGCAGCGGCGGATCTGTCGGCGCGGCTGGACGCTTGGGCGGCCCAAGGGTTGCCGGTGATCCTGACGGTGGGCATGCCCGATCTGCCAAGGCCCGAGACGGGGCACCGGCCCACCCAGCGCCGGGTGGATTTGCTGGCGATCGAGCAGAACGCCTGGGTTCTGGCGGCGCGGGATGCGCGCTGTGTGGTGATGGCGACCCGGACGGAAATTGACTGGGCGGTGAAGCGGGGACAGATGATGGTCTGGGCCCCCGGCAAGATGGTGATGGATGCTGTGGACGGGCCGGGGTCGCGTGACCCTGCGGCCCTGGCGCTGTGGCTGGCCGAGGTGATGGCGGCGGACCGGCTGATTGTTCACGGCGATGTTGCACTTCCGGCAGGAAGTCGCGTGATGGTGGAACGGGGCTGACTGCCCCCTTGCCGTCATGGCGGTTCGGTCCTAGCAGAAGTCATGGAATATTTTCGCCCAGTACCCATGTCCGACCCTGCCCGCCCGCCGGATGCCTTGGCTTTGGCCGGGGGATGGTGTTGGTTCAACACGGTCGAGGTGTTGCGCCGGGGGGCAGCGCCCGAACTGGTGCAGGCCCGCGACCTGAGCCAAGCGGTGCGAGAGCGGCTTTCGGCCCCGCGTCCGGATTTTGGCGGTCTGCCGATGCAGCGCCCGCAGATCATGGGCATTCTGAACGTCACGCCCGACAGCTTTTCGGACGGCGGGTTGTTCCTGAAGCCTGAAGCGGCCGTGATGCAGGCGCGTCTGATGGCGGCGGGGGCGGATGTCATCGACATTGGCGGCGAAAGCACGCGGCCCGGCGCTGTGGTGGTGGATGAGGCGGATGAGATTGCCCGCACCGCCCCGGTGATTGCCGCCCTGCGGGGGGGCGGGTTGGACCTGCCCCTGTCCATTGACACGCGCAAGGCCGGGGTGGCGCGGGCGGCACTGGCGGCGGGTGCGGCTTGGGTCAATGATGTGACGGCGCTGCGGTTTGATCCAGGCATGGCGGGGCTGGTGGCTGAGGCGGGCTGTCCCGTGGTGCTGATGCATTCCATCGCGACGCCGGCCACGATGCAGATTGATCCGGTTTATGACGATGTGCTCTTGGATGTCTTTGACGCGCTGCACGCCCGGATTGCGGCGGCTGAGGCGGCGGGCATTGCGCGCGACCGCATCGCGGTCGATCCGGGTATCGGATTTGGCAAGACCCTGGCCCATAATCTGGCGCTGCTGGCGCGGCTATCTTTGTTTCATGATTTGGGGCTGCCGGTCCTGCTCGGTGCCTCGCGCAAGCGGATGATTGGCGAGGTTGCCCGTGAGGGCGATGCGGCGCGGCGGATGCCGGGGTCGTTGGCGGTGGCACTGGCGGGGGTCGCGCAGGGCGTCCAGATCATACGGGTGCATGATGTGGCCGAGACGCGGCAGGCCTTGTCCCTGTGGCAAGCCGTAACCAAAGGAGCGTGAGTATGACCAGAAAGCTGTTTGGCACCGATGGCGTGCGGGGGCGTGCGAACTCTTTTCCCATGACGGCAGAGATGGCGTTGAAGCTGGGGGCGGCGGCGGGCCGGTATTTTCGGCGCGAGGGGTCATCGGCCCACCGGGTGGTGATCGGCAAGGATACCCGGCTGTCGGGCTATATGCTGGAAAACGCGCTTACGGCGGGGTTGTGTTCTACGGGGATGAATGTGCTGTTGCTGGGTCCGGTTCCGACGCCGGCTGTGGGGTTTTTGACGCGCAGCATGCGGGCTGATCTGGGGGTGATGATTTCCGCCAGTCACAACCCGCATCAGGACAACGGGATCAAGTTCTTTGGCCCGGACGGGTTCAAGCTGAGTGATGAGGCTGAGGGCGAGATCGAGGCGATTGTCGCGGGCGAGATCGAGTTGGCGGCGGCTGAGGGGATTGGTCGGGCGCGGCGGATCGAGGATGGGCGCGGGCGCTATCAGGAGTTTGTCAAGACAACCTTCCCGGCGGGGGTGCGGCTGGACGGGTTGAAGGTCGTGATCGATTGCGCCAACGGGGCCGCCTACAAGGCCGCACCTGAGGTGTTGTGGGAACTGGGGGCCGAGGTCATTCCGGTGGGTGTGTCGCCCAACGGGACAAACATCAACGATCAGGTCGGATCGACCCACACCCAGACCGCGGCCGAGGCGGTGGTGGCGCATGGCGCCCATGTCGGGATTTCGTTGGACGGTGATGCCGACCGGGTGATGATTCTGGATGAGACGGGCCGGGTGGCGGACGGTGACCAGATCATGGCGCTGCTGGCGGGGCGCTGGGCGGATGAGGGGCGGTTGGTCGGGGGCACGCTGGTTGCGACCGTGATGAGCAATCTGGGGTTGGAGCGGTTCATGACGGGCCGGGGTTTGCGGCTGGAGCGGACGGCGGTCGGCGACCGTTATGTGGTTGAGGCGATGCGGCGGGGGGGATGGAACCTGGGGGGCGAGCAGTCGGGGCATATCGTGATGACCGATTATGCCACCACGGGCGACGGGCTGATAGCGGGCTTGCAGTTTCTGGCGGAAATGGCGCGGTCAGGGCTGCCGGCGAGCCGCCTGGTTCAGCAGTTTGAGGTGGTGCCGCAGATGTTGAAAAATGTCCGTTATGGCGCGGGGGCGCAGCCGCTGGAGGCAGCATCGGTCAAGGCCGCTATTGCGGGGGCGGAAGTGCGGCTGAACGGGCGGGGGCGGTTGCTGATCCGCAAGTCGGGCACGGAACCGCTGGTCAGGGTCATGGCGGAATGTGAGGATGAAGCCCTGCTGCGCGCCGTGGTCGATGACATCGTGGGGGCGGTTCAAGCCGCTGTTTGAGGGGTGTCCACATGTGGACACTTTTCAAAACCCTTCAAGAACAAAGGCTTACCTTTTTCTGTTCATAGTGCATTAACCATGATCGCCTTATGCGGTGGCGGTTGGCTGGGGTGCGCGTGAGAGCCATTGGATGAGAATTGCCATCACACTGGCCGCGATCAGCAGCCAAAGTGACCCCAGCCACAGAAGTTCGTATTCCCCGGTCGTATCGAACACATAGCCGCCCAGATAGGCCGCAAGGGCCGACCCCAGCGCGTGGCCTGCGGAGATCATGCCCATGGCCTGACCCATCACGGGCAGGCCAATGTGGCTGGCAGCGAGGCTGGCGGTCACGGGGACGGTGGAATAATCGACAATGCCGAACAGAAAGGCAAAGAGGAACAGCGTCTCGATGCTGGTGCCGGGCATGAAGACCAGGATGAGGTAGGTCAGGCCGCGCAAGATGTAGATGGAGGCGAGCAGGGTCGGGCGGTTGACCTTGTCGGTCAGCCAGCCTGCGCCAATCATCCCGAACAGGTTGATCAGCGACAATAACCCGTAGGCCGTCGCACTTTGCAATGGCGGAAAGCCGCAAAAGGCGGCGAAGGGCAGAAGATGCGTCTCGATCGCGCCGGAGGAGGTGAAGCCGCAGATCAGAAAGCTCCAGAACAGGGCATGAAAGGCGGGGCGGCGCAGGATGTAGCCGAAATCCTGGCCAAAGCTGGTGGAGCTTTGCGCGGTCTTGCCGTCGCGCCGGGCGGCGGCGCGGTCTTGCATCATCATTCGGATGCAGGGGATCAGCGCCAGACTGGCCAGCGACAGGGCGCCAAAGCACCACCGCCAGCTGGCAAAGGACAAGAGAAGGGCAATCAGCGGCACGATGACAAACTGGCCGCCCGTGGCCCCCGAGGTGGCCGTACCAACGGCCACGCCGGTGTGGGCCGAAAACGACCGCGTGACGGCGGTGGCCACGACATGGCTGGCCACAACCCCGAACCCGACCGCGCAAAACCCGCCATAGCCGATCACGAACATCAGCTTGCCGGTCATGGTGGCGACCAGACCACAGCCGACCCCCAGGAGACCGAGCCCCAGGTTCAGCGTGAAGCGGGGGCCCATCTTGTCAACCAACCGTCCGGCAAAGGGGGCCACGATGGCCGCCATCACCAGGGCCAAGGCACCGATGCCGGAGATATAGCTGCTGGTCCAGCCAAATTCACCCTGCCAGACCGGCATCAACAGGCTGAGGGTGGCGCGGGCCGAGGAGGCAATGGCAAGGGCCAGAAACCCGAAGGCGACGATGGCCCAAGGTTGAACCTGTCGTGCTGGGGCGCTGGAGGGTGAGGGGGTCACGGTCATCGGAGCCTCCAGTTTGCGGAACAGTGGCACGCTTTGCCGGTTCTACCAAGCGGGAACTTTGGCCCCGTCGATGACGCGAAATGGGACGATGGCCGGGGGACGGGGCCGGTCACACCGGGAAAGTTGTCTTGACCAGTTCGATGGTCCGAAGCACCTCGTCCGTATCGACGTGGTAGCCAGTTGCCTTGGACCCGGGCAGAACGACGACGCCGCAGCGGGTGCCGTGGGCGCGGCTGCGTTCGGGATGGGTGGAGCCAAAGCGGTCATTGGGGATCAGGACCACAAGCACAGAGCCGGGTTTCAGGCTGGCCTGTGCATGGTTCAACTGGCTGCCCTCGATCCCCACGACAACGCGGGCGCGGCACAGGGCGCGTTGCAGGTCGGCCATTGAGGCGGTTGCGACATCGAGGATTTTCCAGTTTCTGCGGCGCAACTCGGCGCAGAAGGCGTCTTCATTGGTGATGATGCGCCGCTCGCCGGTCAGGCCGCGCCGGATGTAGACGTAATCCGTGGCCTCGCCCCCGCCAAAGAGGGCGTGGATTTTGTCGCGGATGACGGCATAGCGGGCCCGTTTGTGCGACCCTTGGGCGTAATCTTGATAGACCACCAGTTCATCGGCCTGCACCACAGGTGCCGCCACGACAGACAGGTTGAGCGCGTTCAGATATTCGGGCGCATGGGGCCAGCCGGGCTGATGCGGCATCCAGAGTTGGCCCCTGTCGGGGTCGATATAGGCGGAAGGAATGCCGTCCGACATCCAGTGGCCAAAGTAGCGCTGGATCACCGAGTTGTAGCAGTAGCGCAGCCGCGGAATGCTGTCGACCGGGCCAAGCAATTCGCGCAGATCCCGGCTTTGCCCAAAGCGTTGTTGGTGCGCCGCGGTGGCAAAACCACTGCGGCGCACGAGGGCGTTGCGATAGGTGAAGCGCAGGACGGGCGCATGGGTCACCTTGGTCTGAAGCGTTGCCGCGATGTGATAGCTGACTGGCAAGTGCTCGTCCGCGCCGGCGACACGGTCCAGCATCCCCGGCAACATGGCCGGGGGCTGGACCGCTTGAACCTCCTGCGGTTGAAGCACCTCAGGCTCTGGCCCGCGCGGGTTCAGCACGCGGCGCAGGACCGGGGCTGTCAACGGGTGCAGGCGGGCGAAATGCTTCATGCGGGGCTTTGTTGTCTCAGTTCCTTGCGCGGTCGACCATTTTGCCTTTGGAGATCCAAGGCATCATGGCGCGCAGTTTTTCACCGACCTTTTCGATCTGGTGTTCGTCGTTGCGGCGGCGGGTGGCCTTGAAGAAGGGCTGACCTACCGAGTTTTCCTGCATGAAGTCTGACACGAACTTGCCGGACTGGATGTCTTCCAGAACGGCCTTCATGCGGGCCTTGGTTTCGGCATAGGGCAGGATGCGCGGGCCGGAGACGTATTCGCCGTATTCGGCGGTGTTGCTGATCGAGTAGTTCATGTTGGCGATGCCGCCTTCATAGATCAGGTCGACGATCAGCTTAACTTCGTGCAGGCATTCGAAATAGGCCATTTCGGGTTCGTAGCCCGCTTCCACAAGGGTTTCAAAGCCCATGCGGATCAGTTCGACCAGACCGCCACACAGAACGGCCTGTTCGCCGAAGAGGTCGGTTTCGCATTCCTGACGGAAGTTGGTTTCGATGATGCCGGAACGACCGCCACCGATGCCGGAGCAGTACGAAAGGCCGATTTCCATGGCCTTGCCGGACGCGTCCTGATGGACGGCCACGAGGCAGGGCACGCCGCCGCCTTTGACATATTCGCCGCGCACGGTGTGGCCGGGGCCCTTGGGGGCCATCATGATGACGTCGACGCCGGGCTTGGGTTCGATCAGGCCGAAGTGGATGTTCAACCCGTGGGCAAAGGCGATGGCGGCGCCGTCGCGGATGTTGTCATGCACGTATTTCTTGTAGGTGTCGGCCTGCAGTTCGTCGGGCATGGTGAACATGATCAGGTCGGCCCAGGCGGCGGCGGCGGCGATGTCCATCACCTTGAGCCCCTCGCCTTCGGCCTTTTTGGCCGAAGCGGAACCGGGGCGCAGCGCCACGACGAGGTTCTTAGCGCCCGAATCGCGCAGGTTCAGGGCATGGGCATGACCTTGGGAGCCGTAGCCGAGGATGGCGACTTTCTTGTCCTTGATCAGGTTGATGTCGCAGTCACGGTCGTAATACACGCGCATGGGGCGTTCCTTTGCTGAGAGATGGGCGCAGGATAGGGAGATTTCGCGCGATATGGGTGCGAAATTTGACTGAAAGCGGTTAGTCTGCGAAAAATCATGTGCAGTTTTGGGGAAACGTGAGGGGATCATGCAGCTGGATGACACGGACAGGCGGATCCTGCGGCATTATCTGG
>CAMDHB010000177.1 GCA_945897655.1 Pseudorhodobacter antarcticus | reverse complement strand
TTGAAGATCCGGTGGTCAACCTACCGGAAGAGCGGGTTGATGTCGCACGAGCCGCTTTGAGTGTTGCGAAAGACGAGGCGAGCGACGCCGGAGCGGCGCAGGAAAACCGTGGACCGAAACCCACGCTGCGGGTTGATCTGGACCGGGTGGACCGGTTGATCAACGCCGTTGGCGAATTGATCATCAACCAGTCGATGATTGCGCAACGGGTGCAGGAACTGCGTCTGGCAACCGATGCCGATGTCGTCACCCATGTCGAGGATTACCGCCTTTTGGCCCGCGACATTCAAGAGGCGGTGATGGCGATCCGCGCGCAGCCAGTGAAGCCCTTGTTCCAGCGGATGTCGCGAATCGTGCGCGAAGCGGCGGACAGCACCGGCAAGATGGCGCGACTGGTCACCCAAGGCGAGGGCTGCGAAGTCGACAAAACCGTGGTCGAGCGCCTGGCCGATCCCTTGACGCATATGATCCGGAACGCGGTGGATCACGGGCTGGAGCAGCGGGAAGGGCGGCTTGCAGCGGGCAAGGACCCCTGTGGAACAATCCACCTGTCTGCGGCACATCGTTCTGGCGCAGTGATCATCACGATTCGCGATGATGGTGCCGGGCTGAACCGACGCAAGATCCTGGAAATTGCCAGGAAAAAGGGCCTGATCTCGGCGGAAGCCGAGTTGAGCGATGCAGAGATCGATGCGCTGTTGTTCCTGCCTGGCTTCTCGACCGCCTCGACCATTTCCAATCTGTCGGGCCGCGGCGTGGGCCTGGATGTTGTGCGCAATGCAGTGGCCGCGCTTGGCGGGCGGGTTTCGATCGCCTCGACCCCGGGGCAAGGCACCGAGTTCACGATTTCCCTGCCACTGACCCTGGCCGTTCTGGATGGCATGGTGGTGTCGGTGGCGGGTCAGGTCATGGTGATCCCGATCACGGCCATTCTGGAAACCATCCGGCCGGGTGTGAATGACCTGCATGTCGTGGGCACCAATGACCGGCTGCTCTGCATTCGGGGCAAGTTCATCCCCGTGGTCGATGTGGCACAGGGTCTGGGCTTTGCCCGACCTGCAGGCAGCCCTGAACCCAGAACGCTGCTGCTGGTGGAAACCGAAAATCAGGGGCAATGCGCGCTGATCGTCGACCGGGTTTTTGACCAGCGTCAGGTCGTGATCAAGGGGCTTGATACCAATTATGGCGCGGTTCCCGGCGTTTCTGCCGCAACCGTGCTGGGCGATGGGCAGATCGCATTGATCCTGGATCCCGACGCCATCGCCAACAACCGGGTCCTGCCAACGTCCGACCTGCGGGGCGCAGCCAAACATGAGGGGAAAAGTCTTGCAGTCGCTTGAAACCAATGTCGCATCCGAAGTGGAATTCGTCACCTTCTTCACCGGGGGGCAAAGCTTTTCGATTGATATCCGTCAAGTGCGTGAGATCCGCCGGTGGAGTGCGGTGACCCCGTTACCCCATGCCCCGGCCGAGGTTCTGGGGGTGATGAACCTGCGTGGCTCGGTCATTCCGATCTTTGATCTGGCTGTGCGGTTTGGCCTGGACCGCACGCCCGACAACGCCCGCAATGTCGTGGTGATCGCGGCGCATGAAAGCCAGACGGTGGGATTGCTGGTGGAATCGGTGTCCGAGATCTTGTCGGTTGCGCGGGACCGGATTCAGGAAACGCCCGATCTGCGCAGTGACAATTCGCGGCAAAGCATCATCGGGGTAATCCCGGTGGACGATGGCATGACGCGGATCATCGATCTGGGCGCGGTCATCCAGACTGATCGCAGGACGCTGCAATGACCCAGGCAGCCAGCACGGCTTCTCCTCCGGTGGGAGGGGGGGGCACCTATGCCTTCACGGATCACGATTTCCAGATCATCGCCAATCGGGCGCAGGCCGATTTCGGGCTGCATCTGACCCTGGCGAAAAAGGATCTTGCCTATTCAAGACTGACCAAACGTCTGCGTGCGCTCGGACTGGCGGATTTCAACAGCTATTGCCGCCTGATAGAAACCGAGGATGGCGCGGAGGAGCGGATGCAGATGCTGTCCGCGCTGACAACCAACGTCACCCATTTCTTCCGCGAAGACCATCACTTCCGTACCCTGAGGGAGCAGGTGCTGCCGCCCCTGATTGCCTCTGCACGGGCCGGTGGCCGGGTGCGGCTGTGGTCGGCGGGCTGTTCGGCAGGGCAAGAACCCTATTCGCTTGCGTTCACTCTGCTTGGTCTGTGCCCTGAAGCGGCCAAGCTTGATATCCGCATCCTTGCGACTGACGTCGATCCCGTGATCATCGCCAAGGCGAAGGCAGGGATTTATGACAACGATGAACTGAAATCACTGCCGGACACCGCGAAAGCCCAGCACGTCACGGACATGGGCGGCGGCAGGTTTGCCATCGGTGCCAAGGCGCGCGAGTTGATCAGTTTTGGCGAACTGAACCTGATGCAGGACTGGCCGATCAAGGGGCCATTCGACGTCATTTTCTGCCGGAATGTGGCGATTTATTTCGACAAGGACACTCAGTCCCGTCTGTGGAGCCGCTTTGCCGAACTGCTGCCCGCCGGCGGATATCTGTGCATCGGGCATTCCGAACGGGTGGCAGGTCCGGCCAGTACCCGCCTCGAAACCGTCGGGGTGACAACCTACCGCAAGTCGCAGGCGGGCACTGCGGACAGAACAGCAAAGCCCAAGGAAGGACTATCCAGATGAGCCTCAAGGATTCCATTCGCATCATGGTCGTGGATGACATGTCCATCAGCCGTGCCCTGATCACCCAATCGCTGGAAGAGATCGGTGTTC
The DNA here is from genome assembly GCA_945897655.1 of Pseudorhodobacter antarcticus. Classification (GTDB taxonomy): domain Bacteria; phylum Pseudomonadota; class Alphaproteobacteria; order Rhodobacterales; family Rhodobacteraceae; genus Stagnihabitans. The sequence continues at coordinate 4,350 of CAMDHB010000177.1, read as the reverse complement.
AGCACATCGGGATTGAAAGCGACCCCAAGGCAGCATTGGGCAAACTGGCGGCTGCGCCGGTGCACTTGGTGATCTCGGACATGAACATGCCGGGGATGAGCGGTCTTGATCTGCTGGATGCGCTGCGCCACAACAAGACCACGCAGCGGATCGGGTTCATCCTGATCACCGGCACACCCAGCCCCGACATCCTGAAACGTGGTCAGGAACTGGGGGTGAACAATCTGGTCAAGAAGCCGTTCACCACGGTCACGTTACGCAGCGCGATCGAGCGGGTGGTGGGCAAGCTGTGATGACACCCCCCGACGAAAGCCCGCTTTCGGCGGGGCCTGTGCTGAAGCGGGTCGGCCAGGAGCTGTTGCAATGCCGGTCCATTCTGGCGCGGATCGAACACTCGGTGCATCTGACCTTGGAGGGACCGGCCTCTCAGACTGCGCCGCTGGCCTGGCAAAGAAACCTGCAAGACATTGACCTGCTTGAGCAAATCCTTGGGGATCTGGCAGCATGTCTGTTCGCGGTTGCCGACCAGCCAGCGATGCGCTCGCCCCATGACCTGAATGAAGCACAGGTCCTTGGCCCTCTGCGGCTGGAGGATCTGCGTCACCGGCTGCACGGCAAGCCCATGTTGCAGCTCAACCCCGACCCGATCGAGATTTTTTGAGGCAGGATCCGTGCCAGAGATGGAATGTCCGGAAGATTTGATCGGACCTGCATCATTAAGCAAAGCTTCACCCTGCCTGACCTAGACTACGTCCATCTTCTGCGGCCCTCGCTGGTCGCCCAATACCAAGAAAAAGGTATGCGACATGAACTTTCTGAAAGCACTTCCCGTAAAAGTCAAACTGCCTTTGATCATTATCGGGCTTTGTCTTGCCTTGGGCATTCCTATGGTGGTCGTTCAGGCATTGGGGTCACGCCAGGAATCGCGCGAGCAGGTGTTCCTGGATTTTGAGTTGTTGGCGTCTGGCCGGTCGAAGGCGCTGGTCAAGGTGCTGGAAGATACCGAGGTTGACCTGCGCTTGTTGGCTGCCGCGCCCGATGTCAGCAATGCGCTCGGGTCCTTTGGCGCCGCTTATCGCATTCTTGAAGATCCGACAGGGTTACTTCAGGCGGCCTATATCGACAACAATCCAAACCCTGCGGGACAGCGCCAAGACCTTGACAAGGCGGAGGGCGACCAGTCCTACCACATGCAGCACAACGCCTTTCACCCGATGTTTCGCAACTTTCAACAGATGCACGGGCTCTATGATCTGTTCCTGTTCGATCCGGATTTCAACAACATCTATACGGTGTTCAAGGAAACCGATTTCGCCGCACAGTTCAAGGCCGGGGCGCTGGCGGAATCCGGGCTGGGACGCGCTTTGCAGCTGGCGGCCACCTCTGGTCCGGATGAGGTAATCTTCAGCGATTTCAGCCCGTATGGCCCAAGCCATGGGGCCTATGCCGGTTTTGTGGTGAAAAAGATCACGTCCAAAGCTGGCATCACGATGGGCTATCTGGCGTTTCAATTGAACACGGATGAACTTGCAGTAATCCTGGACGACCGGACAGGTCACGATACGACACTGACCTCCTATCTTGTTGGCATCGGGGACGAGGCAAACCGTGGCCATGACTTCGTCCTTGGTACCGACATCAAGAACCGTGTCACGGCAGATATCGCTGGCAGTGTGGGCATTCTGGATCCAGCTAAGATCACGCCCCAGATTGATGCGGTATCGGAGGGTCAAAGCGGCGTCTTCACCAATGTCATGCTGGCCAGTGGCAATGTCGGTTTTGCCCGGACCCAAGTCATTGATTACCGAGGGTCCCGTTGGGGCCTGATTGTGGAGCGTGATGCCGGGGAGGTTTTTGCTGCGCAAAACGCCATGCAGATGAAAATCATGATCATCGGTTTGGTCTTGACAGCCGGCGCCGCACTGATTGGTGTCCTGTTTGCGCGGTCAATCTCTCACCCTCTGGACCGGATCAGTGTCGCCATCGACGCCATTGCCAATGACAACCTGGATGTCAAAATCATTGATGCGGATCGCCAGGATGAACTTGGCCTGATTGCGCGGTCACTGAACGGGCTGTTGGACAAGGTTACCGTCGGGAAGTTGGCCGAGCAGGAACGCGAGCGTTTGCAGATCGAACTGCGTCATGTCGTGGAATCCCTCAGTGGCGGATTGAAAGACTTGTCAGACGGCGACCTGACGCACCCGCTGACCAAGCAGTTTCCGCCGGATTACGAGGCATTGCGGCTGGATTTCAACCAATCGCTGCAGAACCTTTCGGTCACGATTTCGCAGGTTGTCGAAGCGGCCGAAAGCATCCGCGCCCGGTCGACCGAGATCAACACAGCCTCGGAGGACTTGTCACGCCGTACTGAAAACCAGGCGGCTGCGCTGGAGGAGACTGCGGCAGCGCTGGACGAACTGACGGCATCGGTCAAATCGGCTGCCGATGGTGCCCGTGAGGTCGAAGGGATCGTGCGGCAAGCGCGCCAGTCTGCCGATGAGAGTGGGGTCGTCGTCCAAGGTGCCGTGTCTGCCATGGCCGAGATTGAAAAATCATCCGAGCAGATATCGCAGATCATTGGTGCGATTGACGATATCGCCTTCCAGACCAATCTGCTGGCCCTGAATGCCGGAGTCGAGGCTGCGCGCGCTGGCGATGCGGGCAAGGGCTTTGCCGTGGTCGCTTCTGAAGTGCGGGCGCTGGCGCAGCGGTCTTCGGCTGCGGCCAAAGAGATCAAGACGTTGATTGCTACTTCGGCCCAGCATGTCGGGCGGGGGGTGGATCAGGTCGGAAAGGCTGGGGCCACATTGCAGAACATCGTGGGCTCGGTTGCCAATATCTCGACCCTGGTGTCCACCATCGCGTCCGGCGCGGTGGAGCAGTCAACCGGGCTTGCCGAGATCAACATTGGGGTGACCCAGTTGGACCAGGTCACCCAGCAGAACGCCGCGATGGTCGAGGAATCCACGGCGGCCAGCCATGCCTTGGGTCAGGATGCGTCCGGACTTGCTGGACTGGTGGCAAGGTTCCGCCTGTCAGAAGGGGGGCAGAACGGTCTGCCCATGGTCGCCTTGTCGCAGTTTGTTCCGACCGATTTTGAAGGCCCGGAGAGCCGTGCCAAAGATCCAAGGGATGAGCTTCCGCTGGTCCCAGTCAGGGCGCAGGCGGCGGGCAAAGCGGTGTGGCAAGACTTCTGATCATCCCAATTCACCCTGCGTCCCGGTCAACAGTGGTTTGAAGCGAGGCTTTCATGACATCCATTTCGGTTCTTGTTCTCACCTCGTCGCCGGTTGTCCGGTCGCGGATTGGCAAGCTGATCGCGGAAATTCCGGATCTGAACGTGCTAGCCGTCACTTCGAACGTGTCGGAAGCCTTTATGGCCGCCGAGGCGCGCGAGCCCGATCTTGTGATCGTATCTGAAGAATTTCGGACCTTGGGTGAGTTCAGCGCGCTCAAGTCGTTGTTCTATGTGCTGGATGCGCGATGGATCTTTGTTGCCAGTGGCAGCGGGCGTTGGCCCGAGCAGCAACTGTCTACGACGAGTGGTCGGATGATCAGCGAACCCGTGCTGGATTTTTCAATGTCGCCCGGGGTGGTCATGACAACGCTGCATCAAGCGATGTCCATCACCCGGAACCTGACACAGAAGGCGCCACCACAGCGGCGGGCCGAGCCCAGAACCGCGTTTGACAGGCTCGTGGTGATTGGGTCCTCGACCGGGGGAGTGGATGCCTTGTTGACGGTCTTGTCCGAGTTTCCCGAAGATTGCCCGCCTACTGCCATTGTGCAGCACACGGGCAAAGGCTTCTCGGACAGCCTGATCCGCCTGTTGGAACGGCGCTGCAAACCGCATGTGGTGGCGGCCGAGGATGGCTTGACCTTGACGCAGGGCATGATTTGCGTGGCGGCAGGGTCGCCCGGTCATTTGACCCTGGCGCCAGGCAAGACGCCGCGATGTCAGATCCGACCAGGCGCGCCGGTTTCGGGTCATGTCCCCTCGGTCGATGCGCTGTTCCGGTCGGTTGTGCCGATGGCGCCGCAGGTTGTTGGCGTGATTCTGACCGGGATGGGTCAGGATGGTGCGGCGGGTCTGCTGGACCTGCGCCGTGCGGGCGGGTTTACGATTGGGCAAGATGAGGCCAGTTCAGTGGTTTACGGCATGCCGCGAGCGGCGTGGGAAATGGGGGCCGTCAAAAGTTGTCTGCCCCTGCACCGGATCGGCAGCGAAATTCTTCGGGCCAGCATGGCCCAAACGCAGACACACCAGGCTGCGTCCCACAGCATGGTAGCAAGGTGACCAACATGGCAAACGCCGTCTACCATCCCACGCCCGTCGTTCAGGGAGAG
>CAMDHB010000176.1 GCA_945897655.1 Pseudorhodobacter antarcticus | reverse complement strand
GCTGTTGGTGATGGCGCTGAAGGGGTATTTGTCAGCCCTGCAGCGCACGCAAGTTGTGCTGTGGACGACGATTGGGGCGGTGGGGGTCAATTTCGTGATCGCCTATGCGCTGATCTTTGGGGTCTGGGGCATGCCGGAGTTGGGGGTGCGCGGGGCGGCGATTGCGTCGTTGTCCGTGCAGATCGGGACCTTTGTCGTGCTGGCGATCTATGCGGGATGGTTGCCGGAATTGCGGCATTTCCATCTGTTCCAGCGGTTCTGGCGGCCCGATTGGCAAGCGATGGGGCAGGTCTTTCGGCTTGGCTGGCCGATCGGGGTGACGGGAGTGATGGAGGCGGGGCTGTTTTCGGGCGCGTCCGTGATGATGGGCTGGATCGGGACGGTGGAGCTGGCGTCCCACGGAATTGCGATGCAGGCGGCGGCGCTGGCGTTCATGGTGCATCTGGGGCTGTCAAATGCCATCACGGTGCGGACTGGGCATGCCGAAGGGTCGGGCGATATCAGGGGCCTGCGGGACGGGGCACTGGTCGGGATTGCGATGTCGACGGCCTTTGGCCTGACGATGGTGGCGCTGTTCCTGAGCTTTCCGGTGCAGATCTTGTCGCTGTTTTTGGACATGGCCAAGCCAGAGTCGGCGCAGATTGTGGCCTATGGCACGGTGCTGCTGGCGCTGGCGGCGCTGTTTCAGTTGGGCGATGCGATGCAGGTGATTGCGCTGGGTCTGCTGCGCGGCATCCGGGACACGCGGGTGCCGATGTGGGCGGCTGGGTTCAGCTATTGGGTCGTGGGGATACCTGTCAGCTATGTGTTGGCCTTTCCGCTGGGTTATGGCGGGGTCGGGCTGTGGTTGGGGCTGGTGGTGGGTCTGGCGGCGGCGTCAGGCACGCTGATGTGGCGGTTCTGGCATCTGGCGCCACGGGTCGCCTGACGGCCGACTACTGAAACCTGGGCGGCAGAGCGGGCAGCAGGCGGGCGCCGAAACGGGCTTCGCCAGAGGCGCTCCAATGATCGCCATCGGACCAGTAGAGGGTGTCGCAGGTCATGAAATCGGACGACATGTCAAAGGGTTGGGCGTCAAGGCCGATGTAGGCGACGCGGGTGCCTGCGCTGGCCGTGGCAAGGGTTTGGCCCAGCGCCTGATAGACCTGCGCCTGACCGGGGCGCAGCGCATAGGTCGTAGAGCATCCGGCGCGCAGGACGCGGGCGGGGGAGACGTGCGGCTCAACCCGGGGGGCAAGCAGGGTGGTCGGGACATGGGCGGCGAGCCTGTCCAGATAGGTCAGCAGCGCAGCGACGGCGGCGGGATCGGCGGCAAAGGGTGGCACCAGGTCAGCGGCGGCGATGCGGGTGAAAAGCTGACGTGATCCGGCGCGGCCATCGGTTCCAAGCAATAGATAGTCGCCGGACTGGACAAAGAGGATGTGCGAAAAGAGGTCCGGTTTGGTGGCGACAAGGGTGGCAAAGCTGTCATAGGCGCAGGTCGGCGCGGCATCGGCGGGGCGGCAGCCGCCGCCGGTCAGGCCCATCAGGAAGGGGGCGTGCGACAGGCGCGAGAGGGCGGAATAAACGTCGATGGCATGGCTGTCGCCCAGCACCACCACGGCGGGGCCGTAGCTTGCGGCGCAGGTGTCGATCCGGGTCAGTGACTTGTCGTCCAGTCGCGTCAGGTTGAAACGGCAGTCCGTTGTGGCGGCAGGGGGGCCGTTGTTTTGCCCGGCTTGCAGGATCAGGTCCAGCATGGCGGCCTGATCGGGGTGGCGGGCGCGCCAAAGGGCATCGTTGCCTTGGGTCCAGATCAGCAGCGCGGACAGGGTGGCAAGGGCCGCCATGCCGCCCGCTGCGGCCCCGAAGAGCGGCTTGGCCCGGGGCAACCAACGCAGGGTGGGGCGGCGGAAGGGTTGTTCGACAAAGCGCCATGTCAGGGCGGCAAGTGCAAAGGTCAGCAGGGTTAACCCGGCCATAAGCGTGGTCGAAGGGGCATCGGTCTGGGTGATCCGGGCGAAGGCGAACAGGGGTTGGTGCCAAAGATAGGCGGAATAGGACACGAGCCCCACCGCCACAAAGGGGCGCAGGGCCAGCACGCGACCCACCCCCCGGTCTGCGGTGCCGAAGAGCAGGATCAGCGCGGTGCCCCCCACGGGCAGCAGGGTGGCCACGGATGGATAGGGCGTCGCATCGCTGTGAAAGAGCAGGGCATAGAGGATCATCCCTAGCCCCAGTGCCGCAAGGCTGGCCCGGGGCGCAATGCGGCCGTGGTGGAGGAGGAGTGCGGCGCCGGTGCCTGCCAGCAACTCCCACGCGCGGGAAAAGGTGAAGAAGAAGTTGATGTCAGGTTCGTTGCGCCAGCCCCATTCTGCCAAGCCAAGGCTGGCGAGCGCGAGGAGCGCCAAGACCAGCCCGGTCAGGCGGGGCAGGCGGTGGTACAGCAGGGCCAGAAGGGGGGGGAAGGCGAGGTAGAACTGTTCTTCGACAGACAGGCTCCAGGTATGCAGCAAGGGCGCTTCTTCCAGAGCGGGCGAGAAATAGCCGGACTTGGCGCCAAAGACGAAGTTCGAGACGAAAAGGACATTGCCCGCAAGGCTTTGGCCATAGGCAAGCAATTGCGAGGGGATCATGACGGCCACGGCGACGGCAGTGGTCGCGGCCAGCACGACGATCAGCGCGGGCAGGATGCGGCGTAGGCGGCGTTCGTAAAACCGCAGGATCGAGAACTGGCCCTGTTGCAATTCGCGCAGCAGGATGGCGGTGATGAGAAAGCCGGACAGGACGAAGAACACATCCACCCCGGCAAAGCCGCCGGGCAAGGGCAGGACGTGCCCGTGGTACAGGATCACGGCGGTCACGGCTACGGCGCGCAGGCCGTCAACCTCGGGGCGGTAGGTGAGGGGGGTCAGCACGGGATCAAGGAGTGCCGTCCTTGGCCAGACGGTCGGCCTTGCGGCGGACAAGGACAGAGCGCAGATCGTGCATGGCCAGAAGCAGGGCGTCGGTGACCTGATCCAGCTGGTCATCGGAGGCGCGGGTTTGCACCCATTGGGTGGTTGTGTTCAGATAATCGACCGCGCGGTGGATATCGTCGATGTCGCGGCGGGCCAGAAGGGCGGTGCGTTCGGCGATCCAAGTGTGGATCGTGGCCAGGTCTTCGGGGGTCAGGGTCACATCGCCGTGGGGTTTGATGTTGCCGTTCTTGACGTTGACGGTGGCAAGCTCCAGCATCTCGATCCGGCGCTGGCGGTTTTCGGTGTCGACGCGGAACACTACGGCCCCGTTTTCGCGGATGCGGAAGTAGTATTCTGGCAGGTCGGACATCAGGTGCCCCCGTTTTCAAGGATGCGCAGAAGCGAGCCATCGGCATCGACCAGCGCGAACATGCGCGGCACGCCGGGCAGTTTGGTGATGCCAGTCAGGCGGGGGATGGCGTGGGGGTTGTCGGTCAGGCCCGCGCTGCGCCATGCCGACAGCAGACCTTCCAGATCGTCAACCCGCACGCAGGCGCTGGCGTTGGAGGCGTAGGGGTCAAGATCGGGCCAGGGGAAGAACTCCACCTCCAGCGGGCCGCGGTTCAGGATCATCCAGGCGTCGCTGCGGTAGGCGGGCGCAAAGCCCAGGGCCGCATAAAAGGCCGCCGTCGCCGCGAAGTCGCGGCTGGGCAGGTTGGCCGTTATACGGTCACCGGGCATATGGGCAATGCTCCCTCAGGTCAGGTTGGCACAGAAGGTCTGGATGCGACGGCAGGCTTCCTCCAGCACGGAGTTGGAGGTGGCATAGCTGACGCGGAAGTTGGGCGAGAGGCCGAAGGCAGCGCCGAAGACCACGGCGACGCCGGTTTCTTCGAGCAGGGCGGTGGCGAAAACCTCGTCATTGGTGATGAGGGTGCCTGCTGCGGTGGTCTTGCCGATGCAGCCCGAAATGTCGGGGTAGACGTAGAAGGCGCCCTCGGGCTTGGGGCAGGTGATGCCACGGGCCTGGTTGAGCATGGACACCACCAGATCGCGGCGGCCTTGGAACAGGGTGCGGTTGGGGGCAAGGAAGTCTTGCGGGCCGTTGAGCGCTTCCAGTGCCGCGTATTGGCTGACAGAGGAGGGGTTGGAGGTGGACTGGCTTTGGATCGTGCCCATCGCCTTGATCAGATGGGCGGGGCCGCCGGCATAGCCGATGCGCCAGCCGGTCATGGCATAGGATTTGGAGACGCCGTTGCAGGTGAGGGTGCGGTCATAGAGGCCGGGTTCGATCTGGGCGGGGGTGGTGAAGACGAAATCATCGAAGACGAGGTGTTCGTACATGTCGTCGGACATGATCCAGACCTGCGGGTGGCGCATCAGGACATCGCAGAGGGCGCGCAGTTCCGCCTCGGTATAGCCCGCCCCGGTGGGGTTGGAGGGGGAGTTGAAGATGAACCATTTGGTTTTGGGCGTGATCGCGGCTTCCAACTGCGCGGGCGTCAGTTTGAAATCGGTGTCGATGGTGGCGACCACGGGCACGGGGGTGCCGCCTGCCAGCAGGACCATGTCAGGATAGCTGACCCAGTAGGGCGCGGGGATGATGACTTCGTCACCGGGGTTACAGGTGGCCATCAGGGCGTTGTACAGGATCTGCTTGCCGCCGGTGCCGACGGTGATCTGGGCGGGGACGTAGGTCAGGCCGTTTTCGCGCAGGAACTTGGCACAGATCGCGGCTTTCAGTTCCGGGATGCCATCGACGGCGGTGTATTTGGTGCGGCCCTGATCAATCGCGCGTTTGGCGGCGTCCTTGATGTTTTGGGGCGTGTCAAAGTCGGGCTCGCCTGCGCCAAGGCCGATCACGTCGCGTCCCTGAGCCTTGAGTTCGGCGGCCTTGGTGCTGACGGCGATGGTGGGCGACGGTTTGACGCGGGCAAGGGTGTCGGACAGGAAGGCCATGAACGCTCCGGGCTATGGATAACGGGTCTGTGGTGTCTTAGGCTGCGCGGCTTAGGGGTTCAAGCGAGGTGATGATGGAAACGCAGGAAGCACGGCTGAAAAGACTGCGGATGCGGTCGTGGCGGCGGGGCACCAAAGAGATGGACTTGGTGCTGGGGCCTTGGGCAGACGCGCATCTGGCGGGGTTGGGTGAAGCGGCGCTGGTTCTGTATGATGAGGTGCTGGAGGAGAATGATCAGGAACTGGTGCTATGGGTGATGGGCACGGTGGCGGCACCAGAGCGATTCGCGGCGATGATCGGGGAAATATCAGCTTTTGCCCGGATCAGGCTGGCCAAGTGACAAAAAATGCGAAGAAACTGAACTGAGTTTACGTTATGTTTGTGTTTTGTGCTGATTTTGATCCGATATTCCCCATTCGGAAAGCGGAGATCACCCATGACGCTGCATGCCCCCCTTCTTGACGGTTCGCAAAAGGCCTTGCTTGCCGGCTATCTGGACAATCTGTCGATGCTGGAACGATTGCACCGGTTGCTGCTGGATGTGATCAAGGACGAGTTTGAACGCCTTGGCATTCTGGAGATCAACTCGGTTCAGGCGCTGTTGCTGTTCAATGTGGGTGAGAATGAGGTGACGGCGGGCGAGTTGAAATCGCGCGGCTACTATCAGGGGTCGAATGTTTCCTACAACCTGAAAAAGCTGGTCGAATTGGGGTATATGCACCACCAGCGGTCCGAGATTGATCGCCGGTCGGTGCGGGTAAGGTTGACGGAAAAGGGGCGGCGGGTGCGGGGGCTGATTTCGGACCTGTTCGCCCGCCATGCCGAGGTTCTGGGCAAGCGCGGGGTGATTGACGCCGAGGTGATGGAGACGATCAATTCCTCACTCAAGAGGATGGAGCGGTTTTGGACGGAGCAGATCCGCTATATCTATTGACGCTTTCGCGTGGGGCCAGCGCCGGGGGTTTCACACCCCCGCGACTCATTGGTTCATGGAACCAATGAGTCTTCCCCGGTGGAGTATTTTTGCCGAAATGAAGTTAGCGCCAGAGGATTGCGTAACTGGCGAAGGTGCCCTGGAGTTTGGCGAGGAGGCGGAGGGGCAGGCCGGGGCGCGGGATCTGACCCGAGGCGAGGCGGTCGATGGCGACTTCTGGTGGGCAGGGGCGGCGGGTGACGGGGTCGAAATAGCGCGGATAGGCGATCAGGGCGGCGTGGGCCAGATGGGCCAGCGTCGGGCGTGGCAAGGGGTGCCCATCGGGCGCGCGTTTGCGGCGGTCGGGGATGGGGCCAAGGTCGGTCGTCAGGCCCCAACCGGCATAGAAAGGGGCGCCGAGGGTGGTGACTTTCTTGCCCCTGAGAAGTGCCTCGAACCCCAGAAGCGAGGTCATGGTCCAGACCTCGTCGCAGGCGTCAATCAGGGTGAGCGGGTCGGCATGGTGGGCAATGATCAGGTTGGGCAGGGCGGTTTCGGGCAGGGCGCCGGGGCGCAAGCCAGCCTCCACATCGGGATGGGGTTTGAAAACAAGGACGGCGTTGGGGTTGGCCTGATGGGCGGCCTGGAGCAGGGCGAGGTTGGTTTGGGTTAGTGGAGAGCCCAGGCGGATTGAGGCGTCATCCTCGACCTGGCCGGGGATCAGGATGCGGTGACCGCGGGGCAGGTCGGGAGTGGCGCCAGAAAGGTTGTATTTGCTGACGCGCAGGGCAATCAGGCGGGCGATCAGGTCGTTGGCGCGATCTGCGGCGCCGGGGGGAAGCGGGGTCTGGATCAAGCGTTCAAGGCGGCTTTCGCGGGACGGATCAAAGTAGATGCCCAGATCATCGGTGACGAGGCTGAGGGGCGGGACCAGGTCCGCGCCAAGGCCACGCGAGCGCAGGAAGCCATCCTCGACCCGCAGGGCGGTGCTGTTGGTGGGTGCTGTGCTGGCCCAGGTGATGAGGGAGCGGCCTGAGGCGGCGGCGCGGGCGGCGGCGCGGTCGGGATTGCTGGTAAAGATCAGGGGTTTGGTTTGGCCGAAAAACTGCTGCAGGCGGTGGCGTTTCCACAGGCGCATTCCGGTGGCGACATGGCCGTCGCGGTCCTGACGGAAGGCGCGAACCTCGGCCTCCAGTTGGTCGACGGCCTCTTCAAACGCGCAAAGACGGTCGCGGCAGGGGTCAAACCAGGTGGGGGCGAGGATCATCGCGGCGGCGAAAAGCTGGGTGCGGGTCAGGGTGCGGTTGCGGCGGGGCAGGGGGGCGCGGTCGTCGGTCAGGCCCCAGCCCATGTA
>CAMDHB010000175.1 GCA_945897655.1 Pseudorhodobacter antarcticus | reverse complement strand
CTTCCATCGTTTCCAGCGTGCCGGAATCGACTTCGTTCGAGGCGACGAATGCCTGGTTGTCGGGCAGGGTGTCCATGTTGATCGGCTGACGGTTCACATAGACCAAGGGCACGCCTGCGGCAGCGGCGGCATCGGACATCGCCTGGGTGGCCGAGGTGTCAACAGCGTTGACGACAATGGCCGAAACGCCCGAAGCGATGAAGTTGTTGATCTGGTCCAACTGCTTGGCCACGTCATTGCCAGCGTCTTCGATCTGAACCGAAATGCCGTTGGCGTCGGCATGGGCCTGCATGCCGTTGCGCAGAACGGTCAGGAAGTTGTCGTCAAACTTGGCCATCGAAACGCCGATGCCATCGGCCAGAACGCTGGTGCCCATCAAGGCCGCGAAACCAGCGACCACAAGTGTCTTCTTCATTCGTAGTTCCTCCACTAAAGGTGTCCGGCGCACCGATCTCTCCCTCCGGACCGCCTGTTCAGGCGGCATTCTGTCGCTCAGGCTGCTACGCCCGTGCGGATTAATTCCATTGATGCGGCCAGTGCCGCCTGTGGCGCGTCCAACGCATGCACGCTGGGCGCAAAGGGTTCAAAGGACACCGGCCCCGTGTACCCCGCCGCCCGCAGCGCGCGGATTTGCGCGACGTTCGACAACAGGTCATCCGGCCCCACCAACACGCGGTGCGGGTCGCGCATGTCGTCCAGATAGACCGGGTCGGTGACGCCGGACACATGCACGATCCCGGTCAGATCAGGATAGATCGGGCCAAAGCCGGCCAAGGCGTGGTGGAACGTGTCATGGACCATGAAATAGGTCCCCCGCCCGCCAACCTTGTCGATCACCTCGGCCAGAACATCCTTGTAGCGCAGCGAACAGACGGCAAAGCCCAAGGGTTCCACCATCGCCTTCAGACCATGCGCCTGCAGCATGGGCAAAAGGGCGCGCAGGGCCACTTCGGTCACCGCGAAGCTTTCGGCGCGGTCCGTGGCAACCCCGTCATTGCGCGGGATCAGGCTGATCGCCTCGGCCCCCGCTGCGACGGCGATTTTCATCAGGGCCAGCGCCTCGGCTTCCTTGGCGGCAGACCAGTCGTTGAACATCTTGACCTCGGCCAGCGCCAGAAAACGCAGGCCGCGTGCCTTGACTGCAGCGCCAACTTCGGCGGGGTCTGCGCCGTCGAACAGGGGGCCAGCAAAGTCATTGCGAAACTCGACCCCGGCACAGCCAAGGTCACGGGCGAGGTCCAGAAAGGCCTGCCAATTCAGGCGCGGCGCGGTCATGTGGTTCAGGGCGAAAGGCAGCATCGGCGACACTCCGGCAAGGGCGGCCCCGGGGCTGGTGGGGGCACAGTTCATGGAATTCATATTCCATTCTGTCAGATTTTCAACCGAAAATTCTAAAAATCGATCCGGGCCTTGGAATGGGCCCGCTGCGCAAGGGCCTGCACTGCGGCCTCATATAGATTCGCGCACGTGGATGTCGGGCGGCAGAAACAGCACTGCGGGCTTGCCTGCAGCCGCCACAGGGACGGTCGCGGCCATGCGGCGAATCAATTCGCGGCACAGTTTTTCCAGCGGCGTGTCGATGACCATCGTGACCTGTCCACCCCGTAACCCCTTGCGTGATTCGGGCGTCAGGGCGGATACGACCAGCGCCACCCGCCCCCCTGCCCCGGCATCGCGCAGGGCGGCAATGGCACCCTCCATCCCGCCGCCCGCGACATAGATGCCGCGCAGATCGGGCCGGTGGGACAGCAGGTACAGCACGGCCTCATAGGTCAGGGCGCGGGTTTCCAGGTTGATGATCGTGTCCAGCACGGTCAGGCGCGGGGCATGGTCGCGCAGATAGGCGCGAAAGCCTTGATCGCGCTGGTCATGGCCATACCACCGCGACCCGCCGACAAAGATTGCGAGGGTTCCGTCGGCCGGGGCGGCCTTGTCCATCATCCAGCCCGCCGTGCGCCCGACCTTGGTGTTGTCCAACCCGATGTAGCCCGCCGCAACGCCTGGGGCGAAATCGGACAAGAGGCAGAACACCGCCACCCCCTTGGCGCGCAGTTCGGTCACGGCGGCGGTCACTTCGGGGTGGTTGACGGCGGTTGCTGCAACCACGTCGCAGCGGTCGCCCATCTGGCGCAGCAGACCCGCCATCTCGGTCGGGGATTGGGAGAGGGAGAAATCCAGCACCAACCTGCCTTCCACGCTCCGCTCGCCTGCCACGGCGCGGTGCAATTCCTCGGCAAAGGCCTTGTAGAATTCCTGCCCCTGCTTGTGCAGCACCACGCCAAACCGCCGACTGCCGCCGGGCCGGGCGGCCGGGTTCAGCCGGCTTGCAGCCGGATGGCCGATCTGCTGGGCCACGGCGATGATATGGCTCAGCGTTTCAGGCCGGACGCGTTCGCGACCATTCAGCGCGCGGTCCACCGTCGCCACCGACAGTCCTGCCGCCTGCGCCAGTTGTGCCATCCCCGGTCGCCGCATGGTTCCCCCCTTTGCTGCCCCAATCTTGACGAGTTTTGACGAGAATGGAAAGCAACCTCATTGCCCGAAGCGCCGCTGATCCACTAGGCTTGGGGCAACGAGGTGAGGATACATGACCCATAGAAACTATGACCTGCTGGGCGAGGATGGCCGCCGTGCCGTGGAAACCGGTCTGGCCACGGCGGAGTGGTATCATTCCGACGTTCCCCGCGCCGTGATGAAGGATCTGATGAAACGCAGCGATGCCCCGGCGATCCGGGACACGGTCATCTTCTATGGCGCGATGATCCTGTTCGCGGGGCTTGGCATCTGGCTGTGGCCGTCATGGTGGTCAGCGCCGTTCTGGCTGGCCTACGGCGTTCTGTACGGCAGCGGCAGCGACAGCCGTTGGCACGAATGCGGGCATGGCACGGCGTTCAAGACCGGCTGGATGAACGATCTGGTGTTCGAGATTGCCAGTTTCATGATCATGCGCAATTCGTCGACCTGGCGGTGGAGCCATGCGCGCCACCACACCGACACCTATATCGTGGGTCGCGACCCCGAAATCGCCGTGATGCGCCCGACCCAGATGTTCAAGATCCTGCTGGCCTTTGTGGGCGTGCTGGATGTCTGGGCCTATTTCAAAGGCACGATCTACAACGCGGTTTACGGGCCGACCGAGGCGGAAAAGACGTTCATCCCGGCAAGTGGATGGGCCAAGGTGACCTATGTTGCCCGAATTTCGCTGGCGATCTATGCCGCGACGATCCTGCTTGCAGTGTGGATGGGGTCCATCCTGCCGCTGATGGTGATCGGCCTGCCGCGCATCTATGGCTCTTGGCACATGGTGCTGACGGGGCTGTTCCAGCACGGCGGCCTTGCCGACAATGTGCTGGACCACCGGCTGAATTCGCGCACTGTCTATATCAATCCCATCTCGCGCTTCATCTATTGGAACATGAACTATCACATCGAACACCACATGTTCCCGATGGTGCCCTATCATGCCCTGCCCCGTCTGCATGAGGTGATCAAGGCTGATCTGCCCGCGCCCACGCCATCAATGTGGGCGGCCTACAAGGAAATCTGGCCGGCCTGGATCAGGCAGATGCGGGATGAGGATTACTTCATCAAGCGCGCGCTGCCTGCCACGGCGCGGCCCTACCGCGAAGACCTTCACACCGCCGCCCTTGGTGCGGCCGAATAGGACCTGACCCATGCCGCAATGGACCCTTGCCTGCAAAACCACCGATATCGACGCCGAGGATCTGATCCGCTTTGACCACGGGGGTGCCACCTATGCGATCTATCATTCCCCTGATGGCAAGTTCTATGCCACGGCGGGCCGCTGCACGCATGAAGACGTGCATCTGTCGGACGGGTTGGTGATGGATTACGTGATCGAATGCCCCAAGCATAATGGCCAGTTCGATTATCGCACGGGGGAGGCGAAGCGTGCCCCGGTCTGCATCAATCTGAAAACCTATCCCGTCAAGGTCGAAGGCGGCCAAGTCTTTATCGAGGTGTGATCCATGAAAAAGCGTCCCCCCACCGTTGCTGACCTGCTGGCCAATCGGGGCAAGCATCAATACGCCATGCTGCGCGTCGAGACGATGGAGGAGGCTGAGGCCGCCGCCCTGGCCGGGGTCGAGATGTTTTCGATCCCCGCCGCCATGATCCACGATCCGCGCTTTCGCGAAGTGGCCCCCACCGCCTTTGCCTTTCCGGGCGACAACTTTTATGAAATCGGCGACACATCCGCCTTCATGAAATGGGCGATGCCGCTGTTCAAGGCGGGGGCGGATGGGTTCTATTGCTCAGGCTCGCTGAAAACCGTGCGGGAAATGGCGGAACACGCCCTGCCGGTCTGCGGCCATGTCGGGCTTATCCCGTCCAAAGCCACCTGGACCGGCGGGTTCAAGGCCGTGGGCAAGACGTTGGACAGCGCCAAATGGGTTTGGGACGCCTGCGTGGCATTGCAAGACGCGGGGGCCTTTGCGGTTGAGATTGAGGTGGTGCCGCATCAAATTACCCAAGCGATTGCCGAAAAGACCGATCTGTTCCTGATCTCGATGGGGGCCGGGGTGGGGGGGCATGCGCAATATCTGTTCACCGACGACGTGCTGGGCCAGAACAGCGGCCACATTCCCCGCCACGCCAAGGTCTATGCCGATTTCAATGCCGAATATGCGGCGTTGCAGGAAAAGCGGGTCGCGGCCATGCGGGCCTTTGCTGATGACGTTCACACCGGCCAATACCCCGCCCCTGCATATCTGGTGGAAGCTGAGGCCGATGTCGTGGAGGCCTTTCGCGACTGGCTGGGCGATCAGCAGAAATAGGGTCAGCCCTTGCGGCTGATCGTGCCCGTAATCGCCACGGACGCGGCCAAGGTGTTGTGGATCGTGCCGTATTTCTGAATGTTGCGGAGGAGCAGGGCGAGACGCTGGTCGGATTCCGTGGTGTCAACCGTCACGGCATAGTCGATGCTCAACATCTTGGGTGGGGCGTCTTGCCGTATGCCGTGCAGCGTCACGGAAATGCCGGTAAAGGCAAAGTCCAGCATGGGCGCGACCCGTTCGACCCCTTTCAGGATGCAGGCGGCCAACGAGGCCAGCAGCAATTCGGCCGGGTTGAACGCATCGCGCCGCCCGGCCAAATCGGTGTCTATGATCAGGCTGGCATCCTTGGCTGCCGCCTGCGACCCGTGTGCGTCCAGTCGACGGGCGGAAACCTGATATTCCAGCATGATCTTGTCCCTTCAGGGGTTACTTTGCCGCCAGATGTTTGGTCAGGAAGGCGGCGGTGGGCAACAAAACGGCATCAGCGTTGAAATCGCCGCCGCCGTGGCCCCCGCCGGGGACAATGGCAAAGTCGACCTCGGCCGTCGGGTCGTGGGTGACCCAGGCGTCGCGCAAACGTTCGCTTTGGGTGGGGGCAATCAGGGGATCAGCCTCGCCGTGGCGTATCATGATCGGCGGCAAGCGCAGGCCGGTGGCCGCCGCCAGACGACCCACCGGGCCCGCCGCATTGGCCTTGTCGCGGTCTTCGCCAACCGGGAAGCCCAGCAGCTCCGATTCCGCGCTTTCCGCAACATCGGTGGTGCCCATGGACGCGGTCCTGCCCAAGGCTGCCATGTCGCTGTCCATCTCGCCAAATACCATCGGGCCGAAAAAGTCGACCACGGCTTGCGGGGGCTGGCCCGCCTCGACCAACGACAGGGCGGTGCTGACGGCCAGGAAGCCGCCCGCAGACTGACCCCATATCGCCATGCGCGCCGGGTCCAGACCATAGTCGCCACCCTTGTCGCGCAGGAAGGCGACGGCGGCCAGACAATCGTCCAACTGCGCGGGCCAGATGTCGGTGCCGGTCAGGCGGTAGTTGATGCGGACAATGGCGACGCCAGCAGCAAGGATTTGCTCGGTGGCCGCCGACATGGTCTTGTCACCCATCTTGAACGCCCCACCGTGGATATCGACCACAAAGGGATGCGGGCCTGCCCCTGTGGGCAGATAGATGTCCAGCTTGTTCCGCGCGCCCGTGCCATAGGCGATGTCGG
This sequence comes from Pseudorhodobacter antarcticus, assembly GCA_945897655.1. Taxonomy (GTDB): domain Bacteria; phylum Pseudomonadota; class Alphaproteobacteria; order Rhodobacterales; family Rhodobacteraceae; genus Stagnihabitans. The sequence continues at coordinate 1,280 of CAMDHB010000175.1, read as the reverse complement.
CGTGATCCGCTTTACGCATGTTAAACCTGCCCCACAGATAATATCCCCCGCCGACTGCGGCGGCTGCGATCACCGCCAGAACGGCGCGTCGTGTCATTTTGTTCATATTGTCCCTCAAATTGGTTCGCGTTCTGGCTCAACGCCGGGTGCCGGACTTTCCGTCGCGGTGCGACGCAAGAAATCCGGCACACAGCGGTTTTTCTCGCGCCCTATTCCTGACTGCGCAAAACTTGGGCAGGACGCGCCGCCAAGGGCCGCCAGGCAAAGACCAGACCGGCCAACAAAGTAGCCACCAGCCCGCCCAGAATGATGGCAATGGCTGAGACGGGTTCGAAGGTATAGCTGCTGTCCATCACGAATGTCATAACGGACCAGGCCGACAAAGCGCCCGCAAACAGCGCCACAAGACCCGCCGCCACCCCCATCAGTGCGGCACGCAGGGCAAAGCTGAACAGAACCCGTCCGCGTGAGGCACCCAGCACCTTCAGCAGCGCCGCCTCGTACACCCAGCCCCGTTCGCCTGCCGCCGCCGCACCGATCAGCACGACAAAGCCGGTCAGCAACGTGGCCCCCGCCGCCCAGGCCGTGGCGGTGGCGATGGCCGACAACGCCTCGGCCGCGCGGCCGATGGCGTCTTTCATCGCGATGGCGGTGACGTTGGGATAGGCCTTGGACAGATCGCGCAGGATCTTGGCCTCAGACGCCTGATCGGCATAGACGGTGGAGATTGACGTATGCGGTGCCCCCGCCACGGCATTGGCGTTGATCGCCATCGTGAAGCCCATGCCACCGCTGGAAAAATCGACGACGCGGAACGAGGTGATTGTCGCCTCGATATCGCGGCCCAGAACGTTGATCGTCAGCTTGGTGCCCAGGGGCAGGCCCATCTCCTTGGCCTCTTCCTCGCTAAAGGAAATCTGGGCCGGGCCGGTGTACCCCTCGGGCCACCACGTGCCTGCGGTGATTTGCGTCCCTTCGGGCATCTTGTCCGAGAAGGTCAGGCCACGGTCGCCGGTGACCATCCAGTGATCGCCCACCACCTCCCGCGCGGGGCGGTCGTTGATCTGGGTGATGACACCGCGCAGCATGGGGGCGGTTTGGACGCGGGTCACAGCGGGGTCATTGTTCAGGCGGGACATATAGCCGTCCAGTTGGTCGCTTTGGATGTCCATGAAGAAGAAGGACGGCGCACTTGCCGGCAGGTCGCGTTCGATGGCCGAGCGCAGGTTGCTGTCGATCTGGCCCACGGTCGCCAGCACGGTCAGGCCAAGGCCCAGCGA
>CAMDHB010000174.1 GCA_945897655.1 Pseudorhodobacter antarcticus | reverse complement strand
GCCCTCACATCCCAAGGGCTGACCCCCCAAACGCTCGACGCTACCGCCTGCACCCTTGCCGGCCTCACCTCCCTTCACACCCAGATGAGCGCCCAATGACCCACCGCACCCTGATCGCCATCCTGCGCGGCCTCACCCCGCCCGAGGCGCTGCCCGTGGCCGAGGCGCTGATCGCCGCCGGCATCACCCGCATCGAAGTGCCCCTGAACTCGCCCGACCCCTTCACATCCATCGCCGCAATGGCCCGCACCTTCGGCACCACGGCCCAAATCGGCGCAGGCACCGTCCTGACCCTCGCGGATGTTTACGCCGTCCGCGACGCCGGCGGCACCCTGATCGTCTCGCCCAACTGCGACCCCGAGGTGATCCGCGCCACCAAGGACGCAGGCATGAACAGCTGGCCCGGCGTCATGACCCCCACCGAATGCTTTGCCGCCCTCAAGGCCGGGGCAGACGGCCTGAAAATCTTCCCCGCCAGCCTGATCGGCCCCGACGGGTTGAAAGCCATCCGCGCCGTCTTGCCCAAGGGCACCCAAGTCTATGCCGTCGGCGGCGCAGGCGCCTCCAACTTCGCCGAATGGCGCCGCGCCGGGGCCGATGGCTTCGGCATCGGCACCGCCCTTTACACCCCCGGCCTCTCCTTGGCCGACATCGCCACCCGCGCCGCCACCATTGTTGCCGCCTATGACGGAGCCTTCCAATGATCCACGACGCCACCCTTTGCACACTGGGCGAAGGCGCCTTCTGGCACCCCACCCGCCGCCAGTTCTTCTGGTTCGACATTCTGGGCCAGACCCTCATGTCCAACCACCGGGGCAGCCTGCAAACCTGGCGCTTTCCCGAAATGGTCTCCACCGCCGGTTGGGTGTCGGACGATGTCCTGATCATCTCGGGCGAGCGTGATCTGTTCCTGTTCGACCTTGAAACCGAAGAGATCGAGGTTCTGTGCGAGCTTGAGGCCGACAAGCCCGGCAACCGCCCCAACGATGGCCGCGCTGACCGTCAGGGTGGTTTCTGGATCTCCACCATGTCCAAGGGTGGCGATATGGCAGGTAAGGGGGCGATCTACCGCTGGTACAAGGGCGAACTCCGCAAGCTCTTCCCCGAAATCACCATCCCCAACTCGATCTGCTTCACCCCCGATGGCCGCCACGCCTATTACTCCGACAACGGCAATCCTTACGTGATGAAGGTCGCCCTTGATGCCGATGGCTGGCCCACCGGCCCCTCGACCGTCTTCATCGACCACACCGCCGATGGCTTTGCGCCCGATGGTGCGGTCGTCGATGCCGCTGGCAACTTTGTCTGCGCCGAATGGGGCGGGGCGCGGGTTGCGGTTTACTCGCCCGAAGGCGCGTTGTTGCATACCTATCCCTTCCCGGCCCTCCACACCTCGTGTTCCTGCATCGGCGGGCTGGATATGGCCACGCTCTATTGCACCTCTGCCCGCGCAGGCATGTCGGAGGACGCCCTTGCCACCTACCCCGACGCCGGAAAAACCTTTTCCGCGCCCTACCTTGGCCACGGCCTGCCCGAACCGCGGGTCCTCTTGAAATGACCCTGTCCGCCCGCATCGCCGCCGCTGCCGCCGAACTGACAGAGGGCGCTCAGGGCACCGACCCCGCCGAACTGGCGGCGCTTGTTGAAACCCTCGCCACCGCCCGCCGCATTGCCACCTTTGGCTGCGGACGCGAGGGGTTGATGATGCGGGCGCTGACGATGCGCCTCTATCACCTTGGCCTTGATATCCATGTGGTAGGCGACATGTCCTGCCCACCCCTTGGCCCCGGCGATCTGCTGCTGGTCTGCTCCGGCCCCGGTCACCTGTCCACCGTTGCGGCCCTGATCGGCCAGGCCCGCGCCGCCGGAGCACAGACCGCCTGCATCACCGCCGAACCCACGGGTGCCGACCCCCTTGCCTGCGACCTCAACCTGACCATACCAGCCCAGACAATGGCCCGCGACCAGACCGCCACCTCCCTGCTGCCAATGGGCTCCATCTTCGAAGGCGCGCTGTTCCTGGTGGCCGAGATTCTGGTGCTGGATCTCCGTGACCGCCTGCAGGAAACCCCCGCCACCATGCGCGCCCGGCACACCAATCTGGAATAGATCGGGTTTTGATGTCGACAGGCAAAAAGCTTGACCAGCATTCTTGCCCCCTTGGCCAAGGCCCTAGCCGAGGCCACGCGACACCGCTTCCACCCACCCGGACGGGGGCCAAAGCCACCGGCCAGCGCCCTCCCTCCCCTTGGAGGGCGCTTCTCGCCCTCCAGGTCGGGCGCCGTCCTCTGGTGAATGGGCTGAGACGGTCCACCTGAACCTTGGTTGCGTCGGGCGGGGAAACGCGGTGCTTTTCCTATTCCGCCCGAACCGTATCAGCAACAAAGCCAGGAAAGCACGCATCAACCCGCCACCATATCCTTGGCCAAGGCCCTAGCCTTGCGCCACGCGACACCCCATCAACCCACCCGGACGGGGCCCCAAAGGCCCCGGCCAGCGCCCTCCCTCCCCCTGGAGGGCGCTTCTCGCCCTCCAGGTCGGGCGCTGTCCTCTGTTGGCTTGGCTGAACCAGTCCAACCGAACCTTTGTCGCTACGGGCGGGGAAACGCAGTGCGTTTCCTGATCCGCCCGAACACCGCCGCGATCAAACCCCAACCGCCATCGAATCAGGCACCTTCTACCCTTTTGCACAACCCTGATGACAAATCGGTCACCCCCCCTGCCAGTTTGCCCATTTATTCGCTTGCCAAACCCATTCCGGGCGCGCCAAACTTGCCCAAACAACGGCGGGACCATATGCCGGATCAGGGATCTACGGGGGCCTCACAGCCCATAGCCATACGCGTCAGCGCGCTTCGCAAAAGCTTTGGCACCCATGAGGTGCTGAAAGGTGTGTCCCTGACCGCCCGCGAAGGCGATGTCGTGGCCATCATCGGCGGGTCCGGTTCGGGCAAGTCTACCATGCTGCGCTGCGTGAACTTTCTTGAAACCCCCTCGGGCGGCGAGATCGAGATTGGTGGCGAAAAGGTCGCCATGCGCGCCGAAGGCACCCCCTCCGACCGCCGCCAACTGGAACGCCTGCGCCAATCCTTGGGCATGGTGTTTCAAAACTTCAACCTCTGGACCCATAAGACCGTCCTTGAAAACCTGATCGAGGTTCCCGTCCACGTCCTGAAAATCCCCAAGGCCGAGGCCGAGGCCCGCGCCCGTCAACTCCTCGCCCGCGTGGGCCTGGCCGAGAAGGAGGGCGCCTATCCCGCCTTCATGTCCGGCGGCCAACAGCAACGCGCCGCCATCGCCCGTGCCCTTGCCATGAACCCCAAGGCCATGCTCTTCGATGAACCCACCTCCGCCCTTGACCCCGAACTGGTGGGTGAGGTGCTGCAGGTCATCAAAGGCCTTGCCGACGAAGGCCGCACCATGATTCTGGTGACCCATGAGATGAAGTTCGCCCGCGAAGTCGCATCCCACGTCATCTACCTGCACAACGGCATCATCGAAGAAGAAGGCCCGCCCGACCAACTGTTCGGCGCCCCCAAATCCGACCGATTGAAACAGTTCTTGAAAACCGTGGGATAAACCCGCGTCTGACCAACCAGGAGAAACCAATGAAGAAAATCGCACTTTCCCTAGCGGCCACTTTGGCGTTTGCCACTGCCGCCTTTGCCGAACCCGTCAAGATCGGCATCGACCCTGCCGCCTATCCGCCCTTCACCGAGCTTAACGCCGATGGCACCTGGAAAGGCTGGGAAATCGACATGGTGATCGAGGTCTGCAAGCGGGCCGAACTTGAATGCGAATTCGTGGCTACCGCCTGGGACGGCATCATCCCGGCCCTGACCTCGGGCCAGATCGACGTGATCATGTCCTCGATGTCAATCACCGAGGAACGGATGAAGGTCATCGACTTCTCGGACAAATACTACAACACCCCCACCCTGATGATGGTGGCCAAGGGCTCGGGCCTGACCCCTGATCCCGCAGCGATGAGCGGCAAGATCATCGGTGTGATCGTTTCAACCACCCAGGAAGCCTATTCGCTGGCTCACTTCCCTGACTCCGAAGTCAAAAGCTATCAGACCCCGGATGAAACCTATCAGGATCTGGCCGCCGGCCGTGTCGACGCCGTTGTGTCCGACAGCCTCGTCGGCAACGTGTGGCTTGCCACCGAGACCGGTCTGGCCTGCTGCGAAAGCGCGGGCAACGTTCCCAACGATTCGGCGATCCTGGGCAAGGGCGCGGGCTTTGGCATCCGTCAGGGCGACCCGCTCAAAGACAAGCTGAACGCCGCCATCGCCTCGATCCGCGCTGATGGTACCTATGCCACGATCACCGCGAAGTACTTCACCTTCGACATCTACGGCGAATAAGCGTGGCCTGCCCCCCACCCTCACAGATATCCGCGCTGGAGCTTTTGGGCTTTGGCGAGTGTGGGTGGGGCATTTCCCTGGTCTGGGGCCTTGGCAATTCGATTGTCATCGCCCTGGGCGCCTATTCCCTGGGCTTCCTGATCGGGATCGGTGGCGCCTTTGGCAAACTCTATGGCGGCCCGATCCTCAAGGACCTTCTGGCCGCCTACACCACCCTTGTCCGGGCTGTGCCCGAACTCGTGCTGATCCTGATCCTGTTCTATGCCTTCACCGGTGCCTTGAACGAAATCCTGCTGTCCTGGGGCTATGACCGCATCGAAATCTCGCCCATCGTGACCGGAATCGTGGTTCTGGGCCTGGTCCAGGGGGCCTATCAAACCGAGGTGATCCGCGGCGGCATCCTTGCAGTCCCCGTGGGCCAGTTGGAGGCGGCGCGTGCCATGGGCATGCCTTCCTTGACGATGGCACGCCGCATCACCCTGCCGCAGATGGCCGCCAATGCGCTGCCGGGCCTTGCAAACCTGTGGCTGAACGCCACCAAGGACACCGCCCTGCTGGCCGTCATCGGCTTCAGCGAACTCACACGTGCTACCTCCAGCGCCTCGGCCTCGACCAAGGCCTTCTTCGTCTTCTACCCTGCGGCGATGGCGCTTTATCTGATCATCTCGCTGACCTCGACCTTGCTGATTGGCCGGATCGAGAAATGGGCGCGGCGCGGTCAGCGCGATGTGAGGACGTGATGCAGGCATTCCTCAAACCGCACCGGATTGTCCTGTTCCTCATCGCCCTGGCCCTCGTGGTCTGGTGCGCCACGACGATGAACTGGACCTGGCTCGCCAATCCGAAATATCAGGCGATGGCGGTCGAGGGGTTGTGGCGGACAATCTGGCTCACTGTGGTGACCATGGTGATCGGCTTCCTGCTGGCCATTCCCATCGGCTTTGCCCAGGCTGCGGGCCCTGCCTGGCTCGCCTGGCCTGCGCGCGCCTTTTGCACCGTGATCCGCGGCACCCCGCTGCTCTTGCAGATCTGGCTGCTCTATTATGGCTTGGGCTCGCTCTTCCCGGGTAACCCTTGGATCAGGGACAGCGTCCTGTGGCCCTACCTGCGGGAATCCTGGCCCTATGCCCTCGTGGCCTTGTCGCTGTCGGTGGCAGGTTATGAAGGCGAGGTGATGCGCGGTGCCTTCAAGGGCGTGGCGCATGGCCAGCTTGAGGCCGCCAAGGCGATGGGCATGCCCCGCTTCACCATGTTCCGCCGGATCTGGCTGCCTCAGGCCGTGCAAAGCGTGCTGCCCACTCTGGGCGGCGAAACGGTGCTGCAACTCAAGTCGACACCTCTGGTCTCGACCATCACCATCATGGAAATCTATGATGTCGCAGGCCGCGTGCGACGCGACACCTTCATCATCTACGAACCGCTGATCCTGCTGGCCGTGGTCTACATGATCCTGACCGCGCTGATCGTCCTGATGTTCCGCTGGTTCGAACGCCGCCTGCCCACCCGCACCGCCTGACCTGTCTCAGTGTCGCATCCCCATGGCGCGCCTGCACCTGCACTGCGGGCCTCAGGTGACGGCTCAGGAAAAGGGTCCCATGCCAAAACTCATCCACCTCTACATCGTCAACGTGCTGATCGGCTTTGCCATTTCGGCCCAGTTTCTTGGCCTTGTCCTTGCGCTGGATGTCGCAGGCCTTCGCCATCTGATGCTGCAATCGCCCTCAGGCTGGACCGCCGGCTTCGCCTTGTTCTTTCTGAACGGCATCGACTTTGCCGGCGTCAGTTCGGCATCGCCGTGTTGCGCCTGGCCGAGGATGACACCCCACCCCTACCCGCCGGCCTGCGTCAGTCGTTGCTCCCAGCCCGGGCGACTATCCCAGCCCCCACAAAACCCTGCACCTGACCGCCCCCCTTTCATTCCGGCCCAAATACTCCGAGGTCCGGGGCAGCGCCCCGGGGGTCAGCCCCAAGCGCATACCTTTCCACTTAGTTGATTTTCCAAACCCAAGCTCCTGATTCAAAACACTTTCACAAACCGTCCAGATCTGGACGCCCCACCCCCCGCCGGATCAGATGCACCACCACCGCCCCCTCATCCCGCCCCTCCAGATAGTCATGCCCCGCCTCCCCGCAGAAATGCGGCAAATCCACCAGCGCCATCCGGTCCGTCGTGCGAACCCGCAAAACCTGCCCCACAGCCATGCCCAACAACCTCTTGCGCGCCCTCAGCACTGGCAAGGGGCACAAGAGCCCCTCACAGTCCAGATCCTGATCCCACTCCATCCCAACCCCCACGCCAAAGTGACCCCCACAGGGGTGACGCCGCCCCCCGACCATAGTAGAACTGCGCCAAAGGAGACACCATGTTCGGCATAGACATCATAGACGCAACCCTGCTGCCCGCCATGATCGTCGCCCTCGCCGCCGGGCTTCTGTCCTTCCTTTCCCCTTGCGTCCTGCCGATCGTGCCCCCCTACCTCGCCTATATGAGCGGCATCTCGATGGGCGACCTCCGCCAAGGCCGCTCCCCCCTCCTCGCCGCCTGCTTCTTTGTCCTCGGCCTGTCGACCGTGTTCCTCCTCCTCGGCTTCACCACCTCGATGTTCGGCGCCTTCTTCCTCACCAACTCGCAAATCTTCTCCACCCTCGCCGCCCTGATGGTCATGACCTTCGGCGCCCATTTCATCGGGATCTTCCGCCTGTCGTTCCTGGACCGCGACATCCGCCTCGCCGCCCCTGACAGCGGCGGATCGGCCACAGGCGCCTACCTCCTCGGCCTTGCCTTCGCCTTCGGCTGGACGCCTTGCATCGGCCCGCAACTCGGCGCCATCCTGTCCATCGCCGCCCAGCAAGACAGCGCCACCCGCGGCACCGTCCTCCTCGGCGTCTATGCCTTGGGCCTTGGCATCCCCTTCCTGCTCTTCGCCGCCTTCTTCACCCGCC
>CAMDHB010000173.1 GCA_945897655.1 Pseudorhodobacter antarcticus | reverse complement strand
CAAGACAAGGTGGCGGCTGGGGTGCGGACTTGGGCGATGGCGCCGTTCGTGGCGCTGTCGCAGGCGCGGGGGCTTCTGTTTCCCTTTGTGCCGGTGTTCATCGCCTGTGGGATTGGGCTGTGGTTTGGATTGCCGTTCGAGCCTGGGGTGCCGTTCTATCTGGGGGCTGCTGCGGTGGCCGTGGCCATGATGGCGGTCTGGGCTCGGGGGCCGGAAGTGTTGCACCCTGTAGTGGTGGCGGTCGTCTGTGTGGTGGTGGGGGTGCTGGCGATCGGGTTCAGGGCGCATCATGTGGCGGCCCCGATGTTGGCCTTTCCCTATTATGGGCCGGTGCAGGGCCGGATCATCGACATCGACCGGTCACAATCGGATTCGTTGCGGTTGACGCTGGACCGGGTGGTGTTGGCCGATTTGGCGGCCGACAGAACGCCCGCGACCGTGCGGGTGTCGCTGCGCGGGCCGCCGCCGTTAGTCCCCTATGACCCCGGGCAAACTGTGCTGGTGACGGCGCGGCTGGCCGCCCCGGAGGGGCCATCCGAGCCGGGAGGTTTTGATTTTCGCCGGATGGCGTTTTTCAATGGGCTGGGGGCGGTGGGCTACACCAACACGCCCGTCGTCCTGTGGCAACCGCCCGAGGGTGGGGCAGAGGTGATCAACCGATTGCGCAGCCGTCTGTCCAAGGCGATCACCACGGCGGTTCCGGGGGATTCTGGGGCCTTCGCCAGCGGCGTGATGACCGGCGACCGGTCCGAGATTTCGGCGGCCACGGTCAAGGCGCTGCGCGATTCGTCGCTGGCGCATCTGCTGGCGATTTCGGGGATGAACATGGCGTTCCTGACCGGCTTTGTCTTTGCAATAACGCGGTACGGGATTGCGCTGGTGCCGGTGGTGGCATTGCGGGTGAACAGCAAGAAGATTGCGGCGGTGATCGCCTTTGGGGTGGCGCTGTTCTACCTGCTGTTGTCGGGGGCGAATGTGGCCACGACACGGGCCTTTCTGATGGTTTCGGTGATGCTGGGGGCGGTGCTGCTGGACCGGCAGGCGCTGACCTTTCGGTCGGTGGCGCTGGCGGCGGTGGTGTTGTTGGTGGTGCAGCCGGAAACCCTGCTGGAGCCTGGGTTCCAACTGTCCTTTGCCGCCACGATTGCGCTGATTGCGGGGTTCGGCCCGATGCAGGAATGGCTGAAGGCCCGGGTGCCGGGATGGGCGATGGTGCCGGCGATGCTGGTTGCGACCTCGGTTCTGGCAGGGTTGGCGACGGCACCCTTTGCGGCGGCGACATTCAACCGGTTCACCGATTACGGGCTGTTGGCCAATGTGATGACGGTGCCGTTCATGAGTGTATTGATGGGGGCGGGCGCGGTGGCGGCGCTGCTTGCGCCGTTCGGGCTGGCCTATCCGGCGCTTTGGGTGATGGATCTGTGCGCCCGCTGGATATTGTTTGTGGCCCATTGGATCGCGGGGTTGGACGGGGCGGTGACGCCCATTCCGGCACCGGGGCCGTGGGTTGTGCCGCTGATTGCGCTGGGCGGGCTGTGGCTGGTGCTTTGGGCGGGCCGTGCGCGGTTCGCAGGGGGGGCAGTGATCGCTGCGGCGCTGGCGCTGTGGCTGATGGCGGACAGACCGGTGGCGCTGATCAGTTCGGATGGCACGCTGGTCGGGCTGATGGGGCCCGAGGGGCGGGCGCTGTCGTCACCAAAGGGCGCGGGGTTTTCGGCGCGATCGTGGTTGGAGGATGATGGCGATCTGACCGCGCCGCAGGATGCCGCGCTGCGCCCCGGGTTTTCGGGGCCAAAGGGTGCACGGGCGTTTGAAATAGCCGGGCTGCGGGGGGAGGTTCTGGCGGGCAAGACCGCACTGGACGAGGTGGCCGCGGCCTGTGGGCGGGCGGATATCGTGGTGGTTCCCGCAGCGCTGGGGGTGGCCGAACCTGTTGCGGGATGTTTGATCATTGACCGCAGGCTCCTGGACCAATCTGGCGCACTTGCCCTACATCCGGTGCCGGGCGGGGTGCGTCTGTTTCCAGTGCGTCACGTGGCACGGATATGGGTCGGAGAGCGCCCAGTTGCGCCCGAGATTGTCTTGACCCAGCCGGACTTGCGGATCAGTAGCTGCGGATCAGACCAACCAGCTTGCCCTGCACCTTGACCATGTGGTCGGGGAAGACGCGGGTTTCGTAAGCCGGGTTTGCCGCCTCCAGCGCGATCATGCTGCCACGGCGGCGAAAGCGTTTCAAAGTGGCCTCGGCATCCTCGACCAGGGCCACGACGATATCGCCATTGTCGGCGGTTTGCTGTTCGCGGATCACGACGATATCGCCGTCATTGATGCCAGCCTCGATCATCGAGTCGCCCTTGACCTCAAGCGCGTAATGCGAGCCACGGCCGGATAGGAGCGACCCGGGCACGGCGACGTGGTGGGAGACATGGGAAATAGCCTCGATCGGGACGCCGGCGGCGATGCGGCCCATCAGGGGGATGTCCATCGCGTCAACCGGCTGAATCTCCAGCGCGGCGGCGGGGCGGCGGGGCGGTGCATCGGGCTTGCTGCCGGTGGTGACGGTCGGCTTGAAGCCAGGTTTTTCCATCGCCTCGGGCAGTTTCAGGATTTCAAGGGCGCGGGCGCGGTGGGCGAGGCGGCGGATGAAGCCCCGCTCCTCCAGCGCGGTGATCAGGCGGTGGATGCCGGATTTCGATTTCAGGTCCAGCGCATCCTTCATCTCGTCAAACGAGGGTGGAACACCGTCCACCTCCATCCGCACGCGAATGAAATCCAGCAATTCCAGTTGTTTGCGCGTCAGCATCCTGTCACCCCAGTCTGCACTACCAAAGCCCCCACGGCCAAGTGTTATCGCAATGTTCTGCCCGCGTTCTTGGTTTGTGTCAAGGGGAGAGGCTGGATATTTGCCCTAGAGCGGCAGGAAGGTAACAGCCTCACCCGCCGTCCGTGCAGGATCGTTCACGGGTCGGATCAGGAGGGCATTGGCATCGGACAGGATGCGCAACAGGGCCGAGTCCTGCGAGGTGAAGGGTGCGATGGTGGGGATGCCATCGGTCGGGGTGAGGGTGGCGCGCATGTAATGGGCGCGGGGGCCGTTGGGGGCAAGATTGACCGACAGTTCAGCGCGCTGAGGGCGGGACGACAGGTCGGGCCGGCGTTGCATGGCGCGCAGCATGGGCAGCACGAACAGGTGGCAGCAGACGATGGCCGAGACGGGGTTGCCGGGCAGGCCCAGGACGGGTTTGCCGTGCAGGCGGCCTGCCATCAGCGGCTTGCCGGGCCGCATGGCGATACGCCAGAAGGCGCGCTGCATCCCCATTTCGGCGGTCACGGAGGCCACCAGATCATGGTCACCAACCGATGCGCCGCCGATGGTCACGATCAGATCGGCATCAAGGCCGAGGGTCAGGACGGCGCGCAGGTCTTCGGGTGTGTCACGGGCGATGGGCAGGATGCGGGCAATTCCGCCTTCAGCCTCGATCAAGGCCGCAAGGGCGAAGGTGTTGGAGGCGATGATCTGGTCAGGCGAGGGCACCTCGCCCGGCATGACCAATTCGTCGCCAGTGGCGATGAGGGCCACGACGGGGCGGCGGCTGACGGTGACCTGGGGCACATTCATGGCCGCGAGCAGGGCCAGATCGTAGGCGGACAAGCGGCGCGGGGGCAGGCTGTCGCCGAGGCGGAAATCCTGACCTTGGGCGCGGATGTTGGTGGCGGCATCGGCGTTCGGGCGCACGGTGATGTGGTCGCCGTCGCGGACTGTGTCCTCTTGGATGATGACCCGGGTGGCACCGGCGGGAACGGGCGCGCCGGTAAAGATGCGCACCGCTTGATCGGGGCCGACGGTCCCGTCAAAGGCATGTCCGGCGCCTGCTTCTCCGATGACTGCAAAGCGCGCGCCGGGGGTCGGATCGCCCGCAACGGCATAGCCGTCCATCGCGGAGGCGGAAAATGGGGGTTGGTCGCGGTTGGCGGTGGCGGCGGTGGGCATCATGCGGCCAATGGCATGGCGCAGGGCGACCTGCTCGGTGGCCAAATGCGTCACAAGGTCAAGGCATTGCGACAGGGCCTGTTCAACCGAAATCATAGCTATGCCTCGTAAAGCCCTGATTTTCCGCCATCTTTCAGGATCAATCTGATGCCGTCGATCTGCATCGACTTTTGCGCGGCCTTCAGCATGTCATAGACAGTCAGGCAGGCGACAGAGACTGCAGTCAGCGCCTCCATCTCGACCCCGGTCAGGCCGGAGGTTTTGACGGTGGCGGTGATCCGCACGCCGGGCAGGGCCGGATCAAGGGTCAGGTCAACGGCAACACGGGTCAGGGCGAGGGGGTGGCAGAGCGGGATCAGGTCGGCGGTTTTCTTGGCGGCCATGATTCCTGCCAAGCGGGCAACGCCCAGAACATCGCCCTTTTTCGCCCGGCCTTCGGAAATCAGGGCCAGGGTTTCGGGCGACATGCGCACCAGACCCTCGGCAATGGCGACCCGGTCGGTTACCGATTTCTCGGAGACATCGACCATATGGGCGTGACCCTGATCATCAAAATGGGTCAAGGTTTTGTCGGGGTCGGTCATGTCCCGCCCTGTGAGGTCAGCGGTTTGGCAAGGATCGCGCGTGTGGCGGCGGCGACATCGTCTTGCCGCATCAGGCTTTCGCCGATCAGGAAGCAACGTGCACCGTAGCGGGCCATTTCAGCCAGATCAGCGGGGGTATAAAGGCCGGATTCGGACACGATCAGGCGGCCTTCGGGGACGTGGCGGGCCAGTTGGCGGGTTGTGTCCAGCGACACTTCGAAGGAATGCAGGTTGCGGTTGTTGATGCCGATCAGCGGCGAGGTGAGAAGGGTGGCGCGGTCAAGCTCGGCGCGGTCGTGCACCTCGATCAGCACATCCATGCCGTAGTGGGTGGCGGCGGCTTCGAGTTCGACGGCCTGGGTGTCGGAGACCGAGGCCATGATGATCAGGATGCAATCGGCGTGCAGGGCGCGGGCTTCGGCGACTTGATAGGTGTCGTAGATGAAATCCTTGCGCAGGCAGGGCAGTTTGGTGGCCTGATGGGCCTGCGTGAGGAACAGGTCAGCCCCCTGAAACGAGGGGGTGTCGGTCAGGACCGAGAGGCAGGCGGCACCGCCAGCCTCATAAGCGCGGGCTAGGGCGGGTGGGTCGAAATCGGGGCGGATCAGCCCGCGTGAGGGGCTGGCCTTCTTGATCTCGGCGATAAGGCCATAGCCTGCGGTGGCGGCGGCCGAAAGCGCACGCGCAAAGCCGCGTGGCGCAGGGGCGGATTCGGCGTCTTCTTCGACGCGTGCCAAGGGGCGGGCGGCCTTGCGGGTGGCCACCTCTTCCAGCTTGTAGGTCTTGATGCGGTCCAGGATCGTGCTCATGCAACAGACCTAGCCAAAAGGCGGGGGGAAGGGAAGGGTGCCCGGACTGGGAGCTGATCTGTGACAGTCAGATCGGGCGACTTGTAGGATGGGCAATCTGCCCATCTTCCGGTCAGATTGCGCGGGTGGCGGCGTTCTGGTCTATCAGATAGCGTTGGCTGAGGGGGATGGCGGCAGCACCCAGCGACCGGGCCTGTGCGCCCACCGTTCCTTCGCGGACTTGCGGCGGCAGGATGCCGGACAGGTCCATCCGGCGCAAAGCTTCGCCGGTGCGGCGGGTCAGGTCGCTGCGGACGGAGGCGGGGAACCAGCCGTCGATCAGCACCGCCTCAAGCTCCAGCAGGGCCGAGGCGGAGAGGATGGCACTGGCCAGACCTTCGGCTGCCATTGCGATCCAGGCGGTCAGGATGTTCTCGGACACTTGCCAGCGGTCGGGGCGTTCCCAGATGTGGTCCGAACTTTGGCCAGCCGCCTCCATCATCTGCGCCAGAACGGAGAGGGAGGCGCTGTCAAACAGGCGGCGGATGTGGCCGTCAGGGCCGGGCACCGGGATGGGGCCCACGCCTGCGGCATTGCCGGTGCGGCCGAGAAACAGCTGGCCGTTCAGCACCAGCCCGCCACCGATGAAGGTGCCGAAGTAGAAATAAAGGAAATCCTTGGGGCGCTCGCCCGTGCCAAAGACCAGTTCCGCCCCGCAGGCGGAGGTGGCGTCGTTTTGCACAAAGACGGGGACGCCGCAGATGGCGGCAAGTTCGGCCTGAATGTCGCGTTCGCGCCAGGCGTCCATTTCGGACTGGGGCGCGCCAAGGGCCTGCACCCAGTTCCAGAGCTGAAATGGCATGGCTACGCCCATGCCGCTGATCCGGGCGCGCTGGTCGTGGGAAAGCGCCTTGGTCAGGCCCGGCAGAGCCTCGGCCACAAAGGCCACGACGGCGCCGGGGGTGGGATAGCGGTAGACGCGGCGGTGGGTGGCGCGGACGGTTCCCATGAAATCGACCAGCACCAGATCGGCCGAACGGCGGCCGATTTTCAAGCCCAGAAAGAACGCCCCGTCCTCATTCAGGGACATGGGCACAGAGGGTTGGCCGATGCGGCCGCGCACCGGTTCACCGCGCTGCAACAGGCCGTCCTGTTCCAGCGCGCGCATGATGACGGAGGTGGTTTGTGCGGAAAGTCCCGTCATCCGGGCAATGTCGGACTTGGCCAATGCTCCGTACTGGCGGACGAGGGATAGCACGAGGCGTTCGTTGTAGTCGCGCATGCCCGATTGATTTGTGCCACGCAGCGCCGCACCATCCGGTGCGGATTTGTCAGAGGGGCTGTCGAACATCTGCATGGTGGCTTGGGTGCCTTACTGGGTACCGGGAACGACAACGACGCCCTTGCGCAGGATGACATTGGCAAAAAGCGCCGTCTCGGTTGTGGCGACGATGGTGTGGGCGGCGCGGATACGGGGGTAAAGATCGGCGCCGTCGAGTGGCACCACGGCAAAACCGGGGGCCAGTCGTGCAACGGCGGCGTCAACCGCGTGATGAAAGGCATTGGCTTGCCGGGCATCATTGTTCAGCGAGGCGCGAAAGGCGGCTTGGGGTACGAGGTGGTCCAGGGGCATCACGGTCAAGATCGCCTCCAGCAAGGGCAGCACGCCATGCCCGTCAGCGCGCACCAGACGGCGGGCGTGTTCCTGTGCGGGATAGTTCCCGTCGACCAAAGCGATTTCGTCGCCATGTCCCATAGAACGGAGCGTGAAAAGGAGCTCGGGGCCAAGGATGGGCGGTATACCGATCAGCATCAGGTCTGCACCAAGATTCGAGTGTGCCCGCAGGATGGGCAGGATTCGATCACACTGGCGGGGAAATGGGCGGGCTGTCAATGATAAATCACTCTGATTTATTTAACTTGACGTGGCGTCCCGAATCGGGTTTTGTGCCCCAATCGAA
>CAMDHB010000172.1 GCA_945897655.1 Pseudorhodobacter antarcticus | reverse complement strand
CGGGCAGGTGAATGGTGCACCCTGCCGCCTTGGCCTTGGCCACAATCTCCAATGCCATCGGCGCCATGTCCCGCTCGGCCAGCGATTTGCCAACCTCGACCCCTTGGGCCACCAGGAACGTGTTGGCCATGCCGCCACCGATGACAAGGTGATCCACCTTGGTCACCAAATTGCCCAGCAGTTCCAGCTTGGTCGACACTTTGGCCCCGCCAACCACGGCCACCACCGGGCGTTGCGGGGTGCCCAAGGCGGCTTCCAACGCCCGCAACTCTTCCTCCATCAGACGACCGGCGAAACTCGGCAACAGATGGGCCACGCCTTCGGTGGAGGCATGGGCGCGGTGGGCGGCTGAAAAGGCATCGTTGCAGAACACATCGCCAAGGGAGGCCAGAAACTGCGCCATCTTGGGATCGTTCGCCTCCTCCATATCGGTGAATCGGGTGTTTTCGACCAGAACCACCGCATCGGAGGGCAGCGCATCAAGCATCGCCCGGTCAGGCCGTTCCATGAACACCACCTTGCGGCCCAAAGACGCCTCCAGTGCCGGTTGAACGCGGCGCAGGCTCATCTCGGGGACGACCTTGCCCTTGGGACGGCCGAAATGGGCCAGCAGGACGACGCTGCCGCCGCGCGCAATGATGTCTTCGACGGTCGGCCTGATCTTGTCGATCCGGGTGGTGTCAGTCACGACATCCCCCTCCATCGGCACGTTGATATCGACCCGTGTCAGCACGTTTTTTCCCGCAAGGGCCACGTCGTCCATCGTCTTCCAGGCCATCATCATCTCCTTGACCGTTTCCACTTCTTTCCGCGCAATGCACGGCTTCGTCAACCATAAGCCCTTTCCCTTGGCCCTTTCCCCGGTTAGTTTCCGCGCCAAATGTTCGCAAAGGAACCGATAATGGCCGAAATCAAAGATCCGGAAAACACGCTTATCATCACGCTGAAGGGCGGCGAGGTGGTGATTGACCTGCTGAAGGACATAGCGCCCCTGCATGTCGAACGCATGAAGACGCTGGCGCGGGCCAAGGCCTATGACAATGTCTGCTTTCACCGGGTGATCGACGGCTTCATGGCCCAGACCGGCGATGTCGAGAATGGCAATATGGAAAACAACTTCAACCTGCGCCGTGCGGGCACGGGCGGGTCTGCCCATCCGGATGTTCCGGCCGAGTTTTCGGGCATTCCGCATGATCGGGGCACCATCGGGGCAGCACGGTCCAGCAACCCCAATTCCGCCAACAGCCAGTTCTTCATCAACTTCAAGGACAACCATTTCCTGAACCGCCAGTACACGGTCTATGGCCGGGTGATTTCGGGGATGGAACATGTCGACGCGATTGTCCGGGGCGAGCCGCCGGCCAACCCCGACCGCATGATCACTGTACGGGTGGCTGCCGATGTTGCGTAACGCCCTGATCGCCACGCTGCTGCTGGCAACCCCGGCCTTCGCTGAAGGCGACGGCCCCGGCCCCAATCTGGTCATCACCGTCAGCGGCGTCGCCAATGGCGAGGTCATCATCGACATGGCCTCTGACGTGGCCCCCCTGCATGTGGCGCAGATCGTGGCTCTGGCCAAGGCTGGTGCCTATGACAACGTTGTGTTCCACCGCGTCATCGACGGCTTCATGGCGCAGACCGGTGACGTGCAGTATGGCAAGGTCGGCGGCGACACCTCGATGGCGGGCATGGGTGGGTCGGACATGCCCGACCTTCCGGCCGAGTTTTCGGCTGTTCCGTTTGAGCGTGGCATCGTGGGCATGGCCCGCAGCCAAGACCCCGATTCAGCCAACAGCCAGTTCTTCATCATGTTCGCCCCGGGCGATTTCCTGAACGGCCAATACACAGTGGTCGGCAAGGTGATCTCGGGGATGGAGATTGTTGACCAGATCAAGCGCGGCGCAGGTCAGAACGGCGAAGTGACCGAGCCTGACGTGATGGCAACGGTCACCGTCGTCGAATAATCAGGTCCCCGCGCGCGGTTGCCCGGGCGCGGGGTTCTTTATCCCAAAACCACCAGCGCGTGGCGCTTTTTGCCAGCGGTCAGCTTCAACGGTTCGACCAACTCACCCGCGCCATAGCGCTGGCCCGCGTCCAGCACGATATCGTCATTCACCCGCGCCCCGCCTTCGGTGATCAGGCGCTTGGCATCCTTGCCCGTCGCGGCCAGACCGGCGCGCACGAACAGTTGCGCCACGGTGATGCCGTCGGCCACTTCCTCCGCCCGCAGCGTCAGAGTGGGCAGATCGTCACCGACACCGCCCTTTTCAAACACCTCGCGCGCCGTCGCCTCGGCCGCCACCGCAGCCTCGGCCCCGTGCAGCAGGGTCGTCACCGCATTGGCAAGCGCCACTTTGGCCGTGTTGATGTCTGATCCCTGCAACGCACCCAGCCGGTCACATTCCTCAACCGGCAACTCAGTATAAAGCTTCAGGAACCGGCCCACATCGGCATCGGTCGTGTTCCGCCAGAACTGCCAGAACTCATAGGGTGACAGCATGTCGGCATTCAGCCAGACCGCCCCCCCTTGGGATTTGCCCATCTTCTTGCCGTCACTTGTGGTCAGCAGGGGCGAGGTCAGGCCGAACACCTCGGCCCCGACAACCCGCCGGGTCAGGTCAACGCCATTCACGATATTGCCCCACTGATCCGACCCGCCCATCTGCAACGCACACCCATAGCGGCGGTTCAGTTCCAGAAAGTCATAGGCCTGAAGAATCATGTAGTTGAATTCAAGGAAACTGAGCGATTGTTCACGTTCCAGCCGCGTCTTGACCGAATCGAAGCTAAGCATCCGGTTGACCGAAAAATGCCGCCCGATGTCGCGCAGAAACTCGATATAGTTCAGTGCGTCCAGCCATTCGGCGTTGTTGACCATGACCGCATCCTGCGGCCCGGTCCCAAAGCGGATATAGGGTGCAAAGGCGCGTTTGATCCCGGCGATGTTGTCGTCAATCATCGCGGGCGTCAGCAGGGGGCGTTCATCGGCGCGGCCCGTGGGGTCGCCGATCTTGGTGGTGCCGCCACCCATCAACACGATCGGCTTGCCGCCGGACTTTTGCAACCAGCGCAGCATCATGATCTGGATCAGGCTGCCCACATGCAGGCTTTTGGCCGTGGCATCAAACCCGATATAGGCGGGCACGATGCCTTGCACAAAAGCCTCATCCAGCGCCTGATAATCGGTGCAATCGGCCAGAAAGCCGCGTTCGATCATCACACGCATAAACTCTGATTTCGGATGGTAGGTCATGGCCGCCTCATGCTTTATATGCCGCGTGGTATAGCGGGGGGCGTCGTGAAGGGAAAGCAGGCTGTTTGGGCCTTGGGGTCGATGTCGGGCACCTCGCTGGACGGGGTCGATGCCGCCATGGTGCTGACCGATGGCGAGGCGATCCTTGACTTTGGCCCCCACGCCTACCGCCCCTATACGCCAGTCGAGCGGGACGTGATCCGCGCCGCCTTTGGCCGCTGGCCGGGTGAGGCGGTGGTGGCTGAGGCGGCCGAGGTGGTCGAGACCGCTCATGTCGAAGTGCTGTCGCGGTTTTCGGGCGCGGATGTGGTCGGGTTTCACGGCCAAACGCTGGCGCATGATCCGGGCGGGCGGGGCACGCATCAGGCGGGCAATGGGGCACTGCTGGCGCAGGCTTTGGGCGTGCCGGTTGTGTGGGATTTCCGGACGGCGGATGTGCAGATGGGCGGGCAGGGGGCACCGTTGGTCCCGTTCTTTCACCATGCTTGTGCGCGGTTCATCGGGGCTGACGCACCGCTGGCCATCGTCAATCTGGGTGGGGTTGGCAATGTCACCTGGGTTGATGCCGCGGTTGACAAGCCGCAGGAGGCGGGGGCCCTTCTGGCCTTTGACACCGGGCCCGCCAATGCGCCGGTCAATGACCTGATGCTGGCGCGGCGCGGGTTGGCGCAGGATGAGGGGGGCGCACTGGCCCTGATCGGAAAGGCCGATCAGGGGGTGATCGACCGATTTCTGGCGCTGGGGTATTTCCACAAGATGCCGCCCAAATCCTTGGACCGCAATGATTTTGCCATGCTTATTGGGGCGGTGTCCGATCTGGACGATGCCGATGCGGCAGCCACACTGACCGCCGCCGCCGCAGCCGCCGTGGTTCGGGGGGCGGAACATTTCCCACGCGCCGTGGACCGTTTGCTGGTCACCGGCGGCGGGCGGCACAATGCGGCGATGATGGCATGTCTGTCCCAAGGCTTTGCCAATGTCGCCCCGGTCGAGGCTGTCGGCCTGAACGGGGATATGCTGGAGGCGCAGGCCTTTGCCTACCTCGCCGTCCGTGTGGCCCGTGGCTTGCCCACGTCATCGCCCACCACCACCGGAGTTGCGGCGGCGGTGGGGGGCGGGCGCATCAGCCGGCCAGATAGCGCTGCATAGCGGCCTCGGCCCCGTTGGCCCAAAGGTAATCCAATGCCTCGGCAAAGCCTGCCGCAAAGGTGGGGTTCTGCGCCAGATCGCCGTAGATGTCGGTCATCTCAATCCAAGCGGCGGGGTTGTCCCGCGCAGCCGTCGCGGTCGCCTGCAACCTGTCCCAGTTCGGATCATTTGGCGCAATCGCAGCGCCGGATTCATCCACCCCGAAACAATACCGGCACCACATGGCCGACAGCAGCGTCAACCCCCCGGCATCGCCCCCCGCTGCCAGCACATCGCGGATCGAGGGGATGATGAACTTGGGCTGGCGGTTCGATCCATCCAGACACAGGCGGCGCACGGTGTCGGCCACCTCGGGGTTGGAAAAGCGGTCGATAATCAAGGCTTTGTATTCGTTCAGGTCCTGCCCCGGCACCGGGGGGACGATGGGAATGATCTCCCGGGTTTCCACGGCATCCAGGAAAGCGCGGATGGTGGGGTCGGCCATATCTTCATGCACGTATTCATGGCCCTTCAGGCCACCCGGATAAGCGATGATCGCATGGCCCCCGTTCAGGATACGGATTTTCATCGCCTCGAACGCGTGAACATGGGGGGTGAAGGTGACGCCCACCTTTTCCAGCGCGGGGCGGCCCATGGGAAAGTTATCCTCCAACACCCATTGCCGGAAGGGTTCGCAGGTGACAGGCACAGGGTCGGTCAGGCCAAACTCGGCAGCCATTGCCCGTTCGCGAGGGCCTGTGGCGGGGGTGATGCGGTCGACCATGCCGTTGGGGAAGGCGACATTGGTGGCCACCCAATCGGCAAAGGAGGGGTCCGACAGCCGCGCCAAACCCGCGACAGCGGCTTGGGTGACATGGCCGTTGCCCGGCAGGTTGTCACAGGACATGACGGTAAAGGGCGCAACCCCGGCCGCCTTGCGCAGGCGCAACGCCGCCAGGATCGCGCCAAAGGCGGTGCCGGGACGGGAGGGGGTCGCGGCATCCGCCACAATATCGGGGGCGGTCGGGTCAAACTGGCCTGTTGCGGCATCGACGTAGTAGCCGCCTTCGGTCACGGTCAGTGACACGATGCGGATCGACGGATCCGACATCGCGGCAATTAGCGCGGCATTATCGGCCTGCACTTCGATGAACCCGACCATAGACCCCACCCTGCGTGCGCGGCGGTCGGAGGGGTCCAACTCGATCACCGTTGACAGGCAATCCTGCGCCAGCAGCGCCGTCCGCATCGCGGCATCGCCGGGGCGGACACCTGCACCAAGAATGGCCCAGTCATGATCCAGACCCATGCCAAACAGATCATCCAGATAGACCGCCATATGGGCGCGGTGAAAATTGCCCAGACCGATGTGCACGATCCCCGGTTTCAGAGCGGCACGGTCATAGGCGGGCAGGGCAACGGTGTTCATCTCAGGCCATCCAGTTTCCGCCGTCGACCCCGAAGGTCTGGGCGACAATGTAATCCGCTTCGGGCGTGGCAAGGAATATCGCCATGCCCGTCAAATCCTGCGCCGTGGCCATGCGGCCGTAAGGCACTGCAGCACCGACCAGACGCTTCTTCTCGCCCAAGGGGCGGTTCTCATACTTGGCAAATTCGGCGTCCACCCCGTCCCAATGGGCACCGTCCACCACACCTGGGGCGATGGCGTTGACGTTGATGCCATGCTTGATCAGGTCCAGCCCCGCGCTTTGCGTCAGGCTGATCACGGCAGCCTTGGTCGCGCAATAGACGGCGACCAACCCCTCACCCCGCCGCCCGGCTTGGGAGGCCATGTTGATGATCTTGCCCCCGCCATTGGCCACCATATGGCGGGCAGCGGCCTGCAGACAGAACAGCGTCCCGGCCACGTTGACGGCAAACAATAGGTCATAGGTGGCACGTGTAATCTCAACCACCGGCCCCGCCTGAAACAGGGCTGCATTGTTGATCAGGATGTCCAATCCGCCCATATCCGCAATCGCCGCCGCAAAACCTGCGTCAATCGACGCCTGATCGGTCACGTCCATCACCTGCGCCCGCGCCTGTGGGCCAAGTTCGGCAACCGCTGCATCCAGCGCGGCCCGGTTGATGTCGGCCAAAGTGACCACGGCCCCTTCGGCAATATAGGCCCGGGCAAATTCGAACCCGATGCCGCGTGCGGCCCCGGTGATCAGCGCGCGTTTTCCTTGCAGTCTCATGACATTGCCTTTCCGTCCGCGCCAAAGCGGTGAACCTTGCCTGCCTGCGGCGACAGGCGAACCCGGTCGCCGTGGCGCAGCAAAACCTCGCCCCCGGCCCGCACGTTGATGGTGCCCACCGTATCGGTCGCAACCTTCAGGAAGGTGTCAGACCCCAGATGTTCGGACAGGCCAACCGTCCCTTGCCATCCGCCGTGATCCACCACCGACAAATGCTCAGGCCGCACGCCAATCGTCGTGGCCCCCAGCGCTGCCGCCTCTGGCCCCTCGATCAGA
The DNA here is from genome assembly GCA_945897655.1 of Pseudorhodobacter antarcticus. GTDB lineage: Bacteria > Pseudomonadota > Alphaproteobacteria > Rhodobacterales > Rhodobacteraceae > Stagnihabitans. Next base: position 481 of record CAMDHB010000172.1, on the reverse strand, counting down.
TTCATCTTGGGGGAACCGATAAAGCCTGCGACAAAAGTGTTCTTGGGGTGATTGTACAACTCCAGCGGGCTGCCCACCTGTTCAATGCGGCCCGCGTTCAGCACGACAATCTTGTCGGCCATCGTCATCGCCTCGACCTGATCATGGGTCACGTAGATCATGGTGGTTTTCAACGACTGGTGCAGTTCTGTGATTTCCTGCCGCATATTCACCCGCAAGGCGGCGTCCAGGTTCGACAGCGGTTCGTCAAACAGAAAGGCCTGCGGTTCGCGCACGATGGCCCGGCCAATCGCCACGCGCTGACGCTGGCCGCCCGACAACTGGCCGGGCTTGCGGTCCATATAGGCGGTCAGGTTCAAAACCTTGGCCGCGGCATCGGCGCGGCGGGTCTGCTCGGCCAGATCCATCCCCGCCATCTTCAGCGGGAACTGGATGTTGTTGCGCACCGTCATATGCGGATACAGCGCATAGGATTGAAACA
>CAMDHB010000171.1 GCA_945897655.1 Pseudorhodobacter antarcticus | reverse complement strand
CGGTGGGCGTGCTGGTGGACGACCCCATCGTGGTTGTCGAATATGCCGAACGCAAACTCGCCGAAGGCGTGCCGCGCCGCGAGGCCTTCATCATGGCCGCGCGCAAGATGTTCGTGCCGGTCGTCTCGGCCACGGCCACAACACTCGGGGCCTTTGTGCCCCTGCTGTTCTGGCCGGGGATCATCGGCAAGTTCATGTCCTATCTGCCCATCGTGGTGATCGTGGTCATGGTGGCGTCGCTGATTTCGGCGCTGATCTTCATGCCGGTGATCGGCGCGCTGATTGCCAAGCATGAAAAGGACGAAAAGGCGCAGGAAGCCGCTGAAGTGGTGATGTTCCCCGACAAGTTCGACCCCAAGAAGGTGCGCGGGCTGATCGGGGTTTATGTGCGCATGATGGCCCGCCTGATGAACCGCCCGATGATTACGCTGGTGGCGGGCTTTGCGATTGTGGGCTTTACCTTTGTCTACTACATCCAGAACCCCACGGGGATGGAGGCGTTTCCGGCGTCCGAGCCTGAGGTTGGCACGGTCTCCGTGGTGACACGTGGCAACTATTCGCCCGTGGAAATTCGCGACATGCTGCTGGAAGTGCAGGATCAGGTCTTGCAGGTGGCGGGTATTCAGGACGTGATCATGGGCTTTGGCGGCGGCAATGGCTCGCCCCCCAACACCATCGGGAATTTGCAGTTGCAACTGCAGCCCTGGTCGCAGCGCGAACCGGCCGAGAAGATTTTCACCGAAATCCGCGAGCGGGTCAAAAGCATCTCGGGGCTGGAGATTCAGATCGCCGCCGAAGAGGGTGGCCCGCCTGCGGGCAAGGCCATCAACCTGGCGGTGGAATCGTCCGTGCTTGCCGATCTGGCCCCTTCGGTCGCCAAATTGCGCGGTTTCATTGAAAACGAATTGGGCGGTGCGATTGACATCGAGGATGGCCGCCCTGCCCCGGGGATTGAATGGAAACTGGCCTTTGACCGGAACGAGGCGTCGAAATACGGCGTGTCGATCCGCGATCTGGGGCCATATGTGCAGCTTGTGACCGATGGCGTGCGGCTGGGCTCTTACCGCCCGGCTGACGCGACCGAGGAGTTGGACATCATCGTCCGCCTGCCCGCCGATCAGCGCAGTCTGGACGCGCTGGATTCGATGCGGATCGTGACATCGGCAGGTCTGATCCCGGTGTCGAACTTCATCACCCGCACGGTGGAGCCCAAGGTGGGCAACATCACGCGCAAGAACGGCCTTTATTCGATGGACGTGGCCGCCAATCTGGAACCGGGTCTGATGGCCGCCGACAAGGTCAAAGAGGTGCAGGCCTGGGTCGATGCGCAGGACTGGCCGGGCGATGTGGCCGTGGTGTTTGGTGGGGCTGCGGAACAGACGGATGAGACAAACGCCTTCATCATGAAGGCATTTTCAGCCGCGATGTTCCTGATCTTCCTGATCCTGCTCATCGAATACAACAGCTTCTATCAGGTGTTCGTCACCCTATCGACCGTGATCATGTCCATCTCGGGCGTGCTTTTGGGCATGGTTCTGACAGGGATGAGCTTTAGCGCCATCATGACCGGCCTTGGGATCGTGGCGCTGACGGGGATCGTGGTGAAAAACGGCATCGTGCTGATCGACACCTATAACCACTACAACCGCGACGACGGGGTGGAACCGGTCAAGGCGATGCTTCTGACCGTGGCGCAGCGTATCAGGCCCGTGCTGCTGACCGCCATCGTGACGGCGGGTGGGGTCATCCCGATGGCCCTGAACATCGAGTTCGACTTTATCCGGCGCGAGATTGTGGCAGGTGGCCTGTCAGGCTCGTGGTTCACCCATCTGTCGGCGGCGCTGGTGTCGGGGCTGTTGTTCTCGACCCTGCTGACGCTGGTGATGGTGCCGGTGATGATCACCGCGCCCACCGTCATCAAGCGGCGGGCGTTGGCGCAGTGGACTTGGGTCAAGTCCAAGCTGCGGCGCAAGGACGTGGTGGTGGTCGCCAAACCGGCTGAGGAGCCGGAGATTCACGGCGAAGTCGTGACGATGCGCACCGCGGCCGAGTGACGGTCGGGCGATGACCGAGGTCTTTATCTGCGACTATATCCGCACGCCGATTGGCCGGTTTGGCGGGGCACTGTCGTCGGTGCGGACCGATGATCTTGCCGCCATCCCGCTGCGGGCGCTGATGGCGCGGAACGCGGGGGTAGATTGGGACGCGGTTGCCGATGTGGTCTTGGGCTGCGCCAATCAGGCGGGCGAGGATAACCGGAATGTGGCGCGGATGGCGGGGCTGTTGGCAGGTCTGCCGGTTGGCGTGACGGGCACGACCGTCAACCGGTTGTGCGGGTCAGGCATGGATGCGGTGCTGATCGCGGCACGGCAGATCCAGTCGGGCGAGGCCGATCTGATGATCGCGGGTGGGGTTGAGAGCATGTCCCGCGCCCCTTTCGTGATGCCCAAAGCCGACACCGCCTTTTCCCGCAACGCCGAGATTTATGACACCACCATCGGTTGGCGTTTTGTGAACCCGGCGTTCAAGTCGCTGTATGGCGTTGATTCGATGCCTGAGACGGCCGAGAATGTGGCCGAAGACTTCGCCATTTCCCGCGCCGATCAGGATGCCTTCGCGCTGCGCAGCCAGACCCATGCCCTGGCCGCCCAAGAGAATGGCCGCCTTGCCTTCGAAATCGCCCCTGTCACCATTCCTCAGCGGAAGGGCGCAGCCCTCGTCGTGGACCGCGACGAACACCCCCGCGCCACGAGGCTTGCCGCCCTTGCCGCCCTTGGTACCCCGTTTCGCCAAGGGGGCACCGTGACAGCCGGCAATGCCAGCGGCGTGAATGACGGCGCGGCAGCGCTGATCCTGGCCAGTGAGGCTGGCGCACGCACCCACGGGTTGACGCCCATCGCCCGCGTGTTGGGCGGGGCGACGGCGGGTGTGGAGCCGCGTGTCATGGGCATCGGCCCAGCCCCTGCCGCAACCGCCCTGATGGCGCGTCTGGGGCTGGTGCAGACCGATTTCGACGTGATCGAGTTGAACGAGGCCTTTGCCGCCCAAGGCCTTGCCACCCTGCGCGCCTTGGGGATTGCCGACGATGACGCCCGGGTCAACCGCAACGGCGGGGCGATTGCGCTGGGTCATCCGCTGGGAATGACGGGGGCACGCATCATCGGGACCGCTGCGCTTGACCTTGGGCTGACGGGTGGCCGCAGGGCCCTGTCGATGATGTGCATCGGCGTGGGTCAGGGGATTGCCATCGCGTTGGAGCGGGCCTGAGCTTCAGTCGTTCAAAAGCAGGCCCAGGCCATGCCGTGACAGGCGTTCGATGCCGTTTTCCCCAACCAGCACGGAATGGCCCAAAGTCATCGCCTCGCCCGCCTCGCTGTCCATCAGGATCATGTGCAGGAAAAACACCTGCCCCGCCTGCATGATCAAGGGGTTGCCCTGATAGAACATCGGGAAATCCACCCAGATCGGGTTATAGACCGCCCCCATGCCATAGCCGCAGGCTTGCAGGCGGGCGTGCGACAAGCCGTGGGCATCGAACACCCGGGCGTGGGCCTCGTAGACATCGCCCATCGGGCGACCGGGGCGGATGGCGGCTTCGCAAGCCTCCAGCGCCTCGACCACGGCGGCGTGCATGCGGCGGTGGTGGTCGGAGGCGCGGCCCACGAGGATGGTCCGCATCATGGCCGCGTGATAGCGGGCATAGGCGCCTGACCATTCCAGCGTCAGTTGATCGGTCGTGTCCAGATGCCTGCGGCCGGAATAATAGCGGCAGAGCAGCGCGCGGGGGCCGGACCCGATGATGAATTCATTGCCCGCATAGTCGCCGCCACCTTGGAAAACCGCGCCCTGCATGGCGGCCAGAATATCCCCCTCAAACGCGCCCGGTCGGGCGAGGGCCAGGGCGTGGTCCAGCGCATTGTCCGACAGTTCGGCGGCGCGGCGGTGCATGTCAATCTCGGCCGGGGATTTGACGCGGCGCAGCGTGCGGATCAGATCGGTAGATTCGATCAGCCCCGGCAGGGCGCGGTGCAGGGCGCGGCCGTTGCGGTCGGTCAGGCCGACGGTATCGCCCTCATACCCGATGGGACCGGTGACACCAAGGTCGGCCACAAGGCGGGCAAGGTCGCGGGCGGGGTCGGCGCCCTGAAACTCGGGCCAGATGTGGATGTGGTCGTCGGGCAGGGTTGAGGTCAGTTTCGCCTGCCGCAGGTCGGGGGCGCGGGTCAGAAGGTGCAAATCGCCCCGGGCGGTCAGCACCATGCACTGGAACATGGCAAAGCCAAAGGTGTCATACCCGCTGATCCAGTAATGGCTTTCGGGCGCGAACATCAACAGCGCGTCCAGCCCCGCCGCCTGCAGGGAATGGCGGGCGGCGGCTTGGCGGGTGGCGTATTCTTCGGGCGTGAAATGCAGGGTCATGGGGCCATGAAACGCCGTGGGCGCGGTCCGGTCAAGCACCATTGCATTCCGCCCCGCCACAGGCCACCAATCGGGGAAACAGGGGGCGGGCATGACGATGGCTGCATGGGAATTCTGGATCGACCGGGGCGGCACCTTTACCGATGTGGTGGCCAAGACACCGGACGGGCAACTGATCACGCACAAGCTGTTGTCGGAAAACCCAGAACGCTACCGCGACGCCGCGGTGCAGGGGATTCGCGAGATCATGGGGACGGACGCCCCGCCGCCGGGGTCGATCGGGGCCGTGAAGATGGGCACGACCGTCGCCACCAATGCGCTGTTGGAGCGCAAGGGCGAGGCGGTGTTGCTGCTGATCACGGAAGGCTTTGGCGATCTGTTGCACATCGGCTATCAGACCCGGCCCCGGCTGTTTGATCTGCATATCCGGCGGCCTGACCTGCTGTACGCCCGCATGGCAGAGGTGCCCGAACGGCTGGATGCCGAGGGGGGCGTGGTGCGGGCGCTGGATGAGGGCGCGGTTCGTTTGGCCTTGCAGGCAGCCTTTGATTCGGGGTTGCGCGCGGTGGCGGTGGCGCTGCTGCATGGCTATCTGAACCCGGCGCATGAGTTGGCCGTGGGGGCCTTGGCGGTCGAGATTGGGTTTACCCAAGTGTCGCTCAGCCATCAGGCATCGCGGTTGGCCAAGCTGGTTGGGCGGGGGGATACGACGGTGGTGGACGCGTATCTGTCGCCCATCCTGCGGCGCTATGTGGGCGAGGTGACGAGGGCGCTGGGGCAAAGTTGTGAGCGGTTGTTGTTCATGCAATCGAACGGCGGGTTGACAGATGGGCGTTTGTTTCAGGGCAAGGATGCCATTTTGTCCGGGCCTGCCGGGGGCATTGTCGGGATGGTCAAGACGGCTGAGGCTGCGGGGTTTCACCGGCTGATCGGGTTCGACATGGGCGGCACCTCGACCGATGTCAGCCACTATGCCGGGGTTTATGAGCGCAGTTTTGAGACGGAAGTGGCCGGGGTGCGGATGCGCGCGCCGATGATGGACATTCACACGGTCGCGGCAGGGGGCGGGTCGATCTGCCAGTTCCGCGACGGGCGGTTTCAGGTAGGGCCGGAAAGTGCGGGGGCCGATCCGGGGCCAGCCTGTTACCGGCGTGGTGGGCCGCTGACGGTGACGGATTGCAACGTGCTGCTGGGCAAGTTGAACCCGGATCACTTTCCTGCCGTTTTCGGGCCGGGTGGGGATCAGCCGCTGGACGTGGCGGCGGTCCGGGCACGGTTTGCGGAACTTGGCGCGGTGGTGCCGGGGCTTTCGGCGGAAGATATGGCGCGGGGGTTCCTGCGGATTGCGGTCGACAACATGGCCAACGCGATCAAGAAAATCAGCATCCAGCGCGGGCATGATGTGACGGGATACACCCTGCAATGCTTTGGCGGTGCGGGTGGGCAACATGCCTGCCTTGTGGCTGATGCCTTGGGGATGCGGCAGGTCTTCATCCATCCCTTTGCCGGTGTCCTCTCCGCCTTTGGCATGGGTCTGGCCGAAATCCGTGCTTTGCGCGAAGTGCAGTTTGACGCGCCCTTGGCGGAGATTGCGGGGGCCACGGCGGCGTTGTCGCGCATAACCTTGGAAGCCCGGGCTGAGGTTTCGGCGCAGGGCGTGGGCGAGGTGCGGGACGAGGCGCTGGCCCATCTGCGATATGACGGGTCGCACCAGCCCTTGGCCGTCCCCTTTGGCACGGCCGAGGAGATGCAGGCGGCGTTTGAGGCGGCGCATCAGGCACGGTTCGGCTTCATCTCGCCCGAGCGGGCTCTGTGGTTTGAGATGCTGAGTTGTGAGGCGATTGGAACTTCGGGGACCCTGCCTGCCATGGATGCGCCCGAGGGGGAGCCTGTGCAGGTGGCCGTGGTTCCGGTCGCAGGCTTGGGGGAGGTGCCCCTGTGGGACCGCGCCACTCTGCCCCAAGGCTGGACCTGCGACGGACCTGCGATCATCACCGAGGCGACGGGGACCAATATGGTCGAACCGGGCTGGCAGGCGCGGATTGACGCGCAAGCCAACCTTATTCTGGAACGCAGGGGTGCCGTGGCACGGGCTGCAGCGGCGGGGACCAAGGCCGATCCGGTGGTGTTGGAGGTGATGTCGAACCTGTTCATGTCGGTGGCCGATCAGATGGGGGCGACGCTGGCGCTGACCTCTTGGTCCGTCAACATCAAGGAAAGGTTCGACTTTTCCTGTGCGATCTTTGATGCGCGGGGCGATCTGGTGGCCAATGCGCCGCATGTGCCGGTGCATCTGGGCTCGATGTCCGCAGCGATCAAGATTGTCATGGCGCAGAACCCCGATGCCGCCGACGGTGACGCCTATATGCTGAATGCCCCCGCCCGGGGTGGCACGCATTTGCCGGATGTGACGGTGGTGACGCCGGTCTTTGTGGGCGGCAAGGCGGCCTTCTGGCTTGGATCGCGCGGCCACCACGCCGATATCGGCGGGCGCACGCCGGGCAGCGCGCCGCCTGACAGCACCACCCTGATCGAAGAAGGTGTGGTGATTGACAATGTCCAGCTTGTCCGCGCCGGGCGCTTGTTGGAGGCTGAGGCGCGGGCTGTGCTGGCATCCGGCCCCTACCCTTGCCGCAACCCCGATCAGAACATGGCCGACCTGAAGGCGCAGGTTGCGGCGAATGAGACGGGCAAGCGCGAGCTTTTGAGGGTGTGCGCGGCTTATGGCGCGGATGTGGTCGCGGCCTATATGGGCCATGTGCAGGACAATGCCGAGGAATCGGTGGCCCGGGTGATTGACCGTCTGACGGATGGCGCCTTTACCTATCCAATGGACGAGGGGCAGCAGATCTGCGTCAAGGTCAGCGTGGACCGCGCCGCCCGGCGGGCGACAGTCGATTTCACCGGCACCAGCCCGCAGCACCGCGGCAATT
>CAMDHB010000170.1 GCA_945897655.1 Pseudorhodobacter antarcticus | reverse complement strand
GGCAGGATGCCAAGGACATGGGCATGCGCCATCGCCTGTTCGACGATGACTTCTTGCAGGGGGCGGCCCTCGGGATCCTTGGGCTCTGGCCTGAAGGCCGGAAACCCGAACCATTTCTTCAAGGCGCCAACGGGGTCGTTCATCGTGCTGCACCAGGCACAGGACGACCTGCCGCAGTTGGTGTCGCGCAACTGCCTGACGATCAGCGCTGCCTGCGGAAACGACACCCGGACCCAAGGCGGCATGACGGATTCCCCGCCGGATACCGAAATCCAAGCCAGGGCATAGGCCATGGGCCATGCCATTTGCGCATCAGAAAGCGCGTCCAGCACAGGTCCGACCTGCATGCCGCAGGCATTGCCTTCCAAAAGTCGGCGGATCGCCGAATGCGCTGCTGCCCGGTCAGGCGCGGTCGTCTTGCGTATATGACGAAATACAGCGTCGAACCCGTCAGAGCGGTCTGTGCGGGTGGCCAAGTGGTGCCAGGCGACAAGCATGTCATCGGGCTTTTCCGCCAGTGCCGCGATCTGGTTTTCCAGCACCTGAAAGACCAGACGGGCGTCCATTTCCGGATCATTGACATGCCCCGCCTGCAGGCGTCCATCGTGGTAATGTTTGACAAGGTGATGGTAGGGGTTGCGCGGAAAAGCCAGCGGGTTCAGCCAAAGCGTATCGATGGGCGCCGCCATCTTTTCACGGAGCCTGGGCCGCACTGTCAGCAAGTGTTCGATGTCATGCCGCAGGATGTTGTGGCCAATGATGTGACTTGTCGTCTCCAGCGCCGCTTCCAGCCGATCGAGCGATTGCGGAAGCCTTCCTTTTGCCGGCACAACCGCCGGGCCTTTACCATGGCGCACGGCCGCCAGATCAAAGATCTCGGCCGTCTTGGGATTGACCTCCAGATCGACGGACAGGCACCGCTCCAAAAGGGGGGGCATGTTACCGGTCTTTGGTCGCAGGAAGTTGAGAAAACGCATCAAGTCCAGTCACATAAGCTGCAGTTGTGCCTAGTCCTAAGGCACCCCAGATCGCCCCGCAATACAATTGGCCCCCCGTTGTCTGGATGGATCGATTCCCGGGGCCTTGGACCGGGTCTGCCGAAGTTTCGCAGTGATGAGAATGACATCCACTCCGACCATGATCGTACAGGTGGATCAGTTACCCGGTAGAGCCGCCTCGCTGACCTGGGGCAGCATTGACGCGTCCCAATAAACGTCAGGTCTGCCCCTGCAAACAGGCGGGCACCGCGTCATGCCAGAACCTTGGTCAGGTTGCGCTCTGTCCAACCGTCGGTACCGAACCAGGACAAAGGGACCCAGATCGATTAGATGGCCCTATGGTGAAATCGCATAGACTGCCGACGCGGCGAGATCCTTGATCATGTCAATCCGGGCGCCGTTCCAGTGATAGCTGATGTGACGTCCCTGGATCGGTGGCGCCATGACATCGGGGTAGAATGCGGCGAAACAGGTTCCGCCCGGGTTGCGCACCGATGGATAGACGATCCCGTCTGAGCCGGCAGCCTTCGCACTGCGCGCAAAAGCTTGGGACGTGCCATAGTCATCGGGGTCCAAAAGTTCGGGGAAGCCCGCGCGAATGTCGGTCAGCGTTGCGTCGATGCGACCCACCAGTTCGCGCTTGTCGGCGATCCAGCCGGGCAGTTCATACGTGCTGGCACAGAATATCTGCGTGTGGTGCACTGTCTCGAACAACGCGGTCTCGAAACTCTCGCCCGCGTAGAACGCGCCAAAACTGCCATCGTGAAACCGCCCTTGATGGTCGGGGGTGACATGGGTGAACGGGGCCATGACATAGGACGCACCCTGCCCGCCAACCCGCCGACCGGGTGGCACCAGATCAAGGTTGCCGATGGTCTGGGCAAGGCGCGGGTTGGTCTTGCCCTCGCCTGCGCCGATCAGCAGCCAATCGGCGGGGTCAGCGATATCTTCGAACAGATCAATCGGCGGATAGGCAGAACTGATCAGCCGGTGATAGCGGTCCCAGGTCAGCCGGATCCTGGGCGCGTCAGATGGCGCTGTTACCACGGGCTGCGCATTGCATCGAGATAGCGGCGCACACGCATCAGGTCGGTCAGGTTCCCCCCCAACATGACCTCCAGCGCCGCGGCCCCGCCAAAGGCATCATTGGCCCGTTTGATCCAAGCGTAGCCGCGGGCCGGTTCCTTGAACAGCAGGCGCAGCGCCTTGTGGATGCCCATCAGGTTTGACAGGCGGGCGGCGGTATCCACACCTGCGCGGCCCAGATCACCCACCTTCCAGCGCCGAAAGGTGCGCACCGAGATATCGCCCATCAGGACCGCTGCCTGTTCATCGGTGATGTCCCACCGTTCTGCCAGATTAACAAAGGCGCGCTGCATCGCTTGCACCTCGGCCGAGGTGAAATGCGGCACCGTTGGAACGATGGGCTGTTCGATCAGGTGTAGCTGCGGCATGGGACGCCCTCCTCAGGCATATGTCACACATATGTCCGTTACCTGCCAAATGTCAATGTTAAGCCAAGCGGGATCAGGGCTAGACGGCCTTTGCTATGTCGTCGATTGTTCAGGAACAACCGAAGACCAAATGAATCCGTTTTCAGTGGTGAGTTCTCAGTCGTCCTTCCACCATTCAGTTAGGGCGGACTGGCCCTGCAAGATGCCGATGATCCCCACAGGCACGGGACCGCGGACCTCAACCTGACCTTCAATCCAAATGATGCGGTCATCGGCCGGGAGACCGATCTGCCGGTACGGATGCTTTCGTCGGCGGCAAGGCAGATCCACAGGGATTGGACGGCGTCCTGCATGGGGCGGGTCAGGTCAAGGTCGGCCCTGATTGCGTGCAGGACATGGGTCTGTTCGGCGTCGCAAAGGGCCTGATGGTCGGGTTCATTGGCCAGGTCGATCCGGGTGTCGCCGGTGGGGCGGTGGACGAGGATGGTGCCAATGCGGGTGGGCGTGGCGTCTCTGATCTCGCACATCACATCGACATAATGCACGCCGCAATCGACCACGGGCGAGGTGTTTTGCATCAGCGCCTTGTGGGTGGCCCACTGGGCGCCCTGGGATTGCTGGTTCAGGTTCATGCGGAAGACGTAGGGGGCCCAAGGTCGCGCGCCTCGCCGATCAGGCGGATCCACGAGGGGTGGTGGCGTGGGCCGTGGCCACGACCCGTTCGGCATCGGCGACGGTGGTGGCAAGGGGTTTTTCGACAAAGACATGGGCGCCCGCCCGCTTGGCGCGAATGGCGTGGCTGTCGGATTGGGTGGCGATGACGACCAGGTCGGGGTGCAGGTCGCGGGGGGAGCGGTTGATCCGACCGATGATCTGTGCGCCGGGGTTGTTGTGCAGGGCAAGGGCGTGGATTTGGCCCATGGTGCCAAGGCCCACGACAAGGGCGCGGATCAGAGGTCGATCTTTCTGACGGAGCCCACGGCAACCTCACGGCCCGTGCGGCGGGAGGCGATGGCGGCAAAGCATAGGGCGAGGCTGTGGAGGTTTTCGGCGGCACCGTTTTCGGGTTCGGTGTCATCTTCAATGGCGACCAAGAGCGCGCCCATCGCGCCACGGAAGCCATCGTTGAACCATTGGCCGGTCAGGGTGGGCGTGGCGCGGCCTGCGGCGGTGGTCAGGGTGACGGTTTGCTGGCCCAAGTCGGGGCCTTGGGATTCAAGGCTGCCAAGGGTGCCTGCGATGTGGGTTTTGTCGCTGGGGCCGAAGGGGGAAGCGCCGTTGAAGGAAAGGCTGGCCTGGCCGTTGGTCAGGCGGATCAGGGTTTGGGCCATCAGGGGGGCCTTGGCGGCCTGACCGGGGGCATGGGCGGCGGTGGCAAAGACCGATTCGGCGCGGGTGCCGGTCAGGCTGGCCACGAAATCGAACCAGTGGACGCCGAAGTCGCCCAGAATCAGGTCTGGCAGGGCGTCGAACGGGGTTCCGGCGACCCAGCCGTGGTTCCAGTGGATGGCGACCTGAACGGATTGGACATCGCCCAAGAGCCCGGCCCGGACGGCAGCGCGCATCCAGGCCATGTGGGGGGACCAGCGGCCGTTCTGGTTGACGGCCAGTTTGACGCCCTTGTCGCGGGCGAGGGCGACGAGGGATTCGCCAGCGTCAAGGTCAAGGACGAAGGGCTTTTGCGACAGGACGTGTTTGCCCGCCTTGAGGGCCGCCTCGATCAGGGGCAGGCGGTCGGCGGGGTGGGGGGTGATGTCCAGCACGTCGATGGAGGGGTCGGACAGGATGGACGCGTAGTCGGTGGTGGCGTGGGCTTGGGGGGCGTATTGGGCCTTCAGGGCCTCGGCCTTGCCAAGGGTGCGATTGCAGATGGCGGCGACCTCATATCCGGCATCGCGGTAGGCCAGCAGGTGGGCGGGGGCGATGCCGCCTGCGCCGATCAGGGCGATGCGGGGGTGGTAATGGCGGGGTTTGGGGGGCAGGTAAGGCAGATCGGGGGCGGCGATCTGCTGGGCCGCAGCGGATTTCAAGGAATAGGCGTCCTGGTCGGGGGTGTCCGTCATGGCACCAGTTCCAGCGTGCGCTTCTGGGCGGCGGAGAGAGCGGCAGTGTCGACGATGCGCTGGGCGGTCAGGCAAAGGGCGGGGTCAAGGGGGCCTTCGATGGGGCGGTTTTCGGTGATGCAGGCGATGACGTATTCGATGGCGTTGCGTTTGCCGGGCGGCAGGGTATCCGCCGGGATGGTGTGGGGTTCGGGCCGGGCGCGGGTCTGGACGGTGACATGGGGGGCGTAGTCTTCGGAGGCGATGGTGCCTTCGGAGCCTACAAAGACAAAACCGCATTTGGGTTGGGGCTGGATCACCCAAGGGTCCGTAAAGGTGCCCCAGCGGGTTTCCATGCGGCTGAGGCCACGGGCATAGCGGCAGACGGTGATGGAGTGTTGGTCAACCTCGATCCCCTTGGTCTGATCGACGGTGCAGGTCACCTCGATTGGTGCCTCACCATCCATGTACCAGGTGCCAAGGGTCGCGCCGTAGCCCAAATAGTCGAGCAGGCTGCCGCCGCCTGAGGCGCGTTTGTACCACCAGGAATTGGGCTTCTGACGCTCCACCTCCTCAGGTGTCACGGCGACCTTGTCGGCCAGGTGGTAAAGGGGGCCACGGTTGCCGTCGTAGAAATGCACTTCGTTCAGGCGGCCGATCATGCCCTGATCGATCAGCCGTTTGGCGGTGACGTGGGAGGGGACCCAAGCCAAGGGCCAGTTGATGGCCAGCAGTTTGCCGGTGGGGGCGACGGCGGCGACCATGCGGCGGGCATCGGCGATGGAGGCGGCGAAGGGCTTTTCGACGAACACATGCACGCCGCAGGCCGCCAGCCGTTCGGTATAGGCGGCATGGTCGGCGGTGGCGGCGCAGAGGATGGCAAGGTCGGGTTTCACGCCCATGCAGGCGTCGAAATCGGTGAAAACCCTGTCCGCTGGAATGGCGAAATTCGCTACGGCCCCGGCCATCTTGGCGGGGTCGGGGTCGAAGATGCCCGCAATCTCGGCCCCCGGATGGTCATGGACCAGACGCAGCAGATCGCCCATGTGCATATGGTCAAAACTGATTCCGACAACGCGCAAAGGTGCCATTGTGTTCCCCTGTCAGGTTTGATTGGTCAGCCGCATGTAGATGGCGGTAACGGCCAGAATGATTGCGCCGAAAAACACGCCGCGCGCGCCTTCGGGCATTTGCACCAAGGTCAGCAGGGTGCCAAGGACGGTCAGGATCAGCGCCCCCAGGATCGTGCCGCCATAGCCGCCGCGCCCGCCGAAGATGGAGGTGCCGCCGACGACTGCTGCGGCCACGGACGGCAGCAGCATCGGGTTGACCAGCGACAGCGAGGGGGCCTTGATCAGGCCGACGTACAGCAGGCCCGTGATGCCGGCGATGACGCCGCTGAGGGCATAGAGGGTGAAGTAAACCTGCCAGGCCCGCACACCGCTGAGGCGGGCGGCACCCTCGTTCGAGCCCAGCGCATAGAGCAGGCGGCCAAAGCCGGTGCGGCGTTGGCTGAAGAGGATGATGGCGGCGAAGGGGATGAAGAGGAGGAGGGAGTTGGGCATCCCCCAGGTCCGCCCGGTGCCCAGCCAGGCGAGGCTGTCGGGCACGACCGAGCCGCTGGCGATGACGAAGCGCTGGTAGACCTGAAGGCAGCCGGTGGCGATGAGGCCGGTGCCAAGGGTCATGATCAGGGGGTGTACCCGGCAGATGGCGACGCCGAAACCATTGAGCAGGCCCATCATGATGGCGGGGATGAGCGAGACGAGGATGGCGAGGGGGACGCCGAGGATGGGGACTTGGGTTGCCATGACGAAGGCGACCACGGTGGCGGCGACCCCGGCAGAGAGGTCAATGCCGCCGGTCAGCATGGTCAGGGTCTGGCAGGCGGCCAGCATGGCGAGGGGGATGGCGAATTTGATCGTGTTGCCGATCCAGCGTTCGTTGACGATGCCGGGGCGCAGGAATTCCAGCACCACGATCAGCAGGATCAGCAAAACGGTCAGCGGGATCAGCGGGTTGTCGGCGATCAGCCGTGACAGGCGGGAGGGTCCGTTGGTCATCGCTTGCGTCCCCTCAGGGCCAGAATTCCGCCGAACATGACCACGACCACCATGATCGTGCCTTCGACGATGGTGGTGACATTGGGGTCAACCGACATCAGCGTCAGGTCCAGCCGCACAAGGCGCAGGATGAACACGGCCAGGATCGGGCCGATGATACCGCCTTTGCCGCCGGTCAGCGCGACACCGCCCAGGACCACAGCGGCGACCGAGGCCATGAGGTAGGGGCCGGGGATAGGCTCGCCAATCCCGGTGTTCATGGTCAGGGACAGGCCGCCGCAGGCCGCGAAAAGCCCTGCGATGGCATAGGCGGCGATGCGGGTACGGCCAAGGGGCACGCCAGAGCGGTAAGCGGCCAAGGGATCGGACCCGATAGCATAGATGGAGAGGCCGAGTTTGGAGCGGCGGATGGGGACCCAGACTACGGCCACCACCACGATGATCAGAACGGCGGCCTTGGGCAGCCATTGGGTCCAGGCATCCGGGATCAGGGGAAGGGTCAGGCCACCGCGGATGAGGTCGGTCAGCCATTGGGCACAGGCGCCTTCGGGGCCCTGCAGGATCAGAAGGGCGACGCCTTCCCAGACGAACAGCATGGACAGGGTAACGACGATGTCTGGCACCTTGGTCAGCACGATCAGCGCGCCGTTCAGGGCACCCATCGCAAGGCCCACGAGCAGAACGAAGGCGACGATCCCGATGGACTGCGTTTCCGTTGCACCCTCCATCAACCTTGCGCCAGTCACTGAGGCGACGGCCATCATCGAGGCGACCGACAGGTCGATGCCGCCGGCCAGCACGACCACGGTCATGGCGGCGGTGGCAAAGGCAAAGGGCAGGGCGGCGCGGG
>CAMDHB010000169.1 GCA_945897655.1 Pseudorhodobacter antarcticus | reverse complement strand
TCTGGGTGTTGAGGGGGTCCCGCATGGGGCGCAGGGGCAAAAGGTGGGTGCGCGTCCAAAGGATTGGCCAGCGGGACAGGATCATCGGCCCGAACTGGCGGCGGCGGTTGCGATCGGTGGCGGTGGGGGCTGCCATGTCGAAGCCGGGGGCGAAGGCGGTGAAGTGGTCGGGGCAGAGGGTGGCGAGCAGCGCGGGCTGGTCGTCAAACCCGGTGCGGGACCAATGGCGGTCAACCTCTTGCACCGCCGCGATGTCGGCGCGGGCGAGCACGGCCGCGGCGCGGGTCAGGTCATAGCGGCCATCCTGACCAAAGCCGTATTGGATGTTGTAGCTGAGCAGGAGCATCGCGTGCCTTGAGTGCTTTGGCGGTGAAGCTATCGGCAAAGCGGAGCAAAGGGAAAGGGGTGGTGGCCGATTCCGGGCTATTTTGGGTGGGTTGACCAAGAGGGGTTGCTTTTCAAGACGAAAGAGACCATGTGCATGGGGCGAAACGCGAAATGTCGACCCTCTGTCTCCTTCTAGGCTTCAGTATTCGATCATCTAACGACTGAGCCAAGTCATCGCAAACCTGCGGATGGCACTAAATGGAGTAGACACGATGGCCAAGGGCACCGTGAAATGGTTTAACGCAACCAAAGGTTTCGGCTTTATTGCACCGGAAGGCGGCAAGAAAGACGTGTTCGTTCACGTCTCGGCTATGGAACGCGCTGGCATTCGCCAGTTGGACGACGGCCAGGCCGTGACGTTCGACATCGAATCCGGCCGTGATGGCCGCGAGTCGGCGATCAACCTGGCGCTGGCATAAGCTTTTCGGTTTCGACCGGAATTCGGGAAGGGGTGGCGAAAGCCGCCCCTTTTCATTTGGCGCGGGCTGTTCAATCCGCAACGGGCGGCTATGGTCTGCGAAATTGCAGGAGCGCGCCATGACCGAACACCATCACAACCGCATTGACCTGATCCGCCCGGACGCACCAGAATTGGCGGCGTTGGGGCCGCATGCCGTTGGGGTGCGGACGCTGGATCTGGTGAACCCCGCGCAACCCGATGTGCTGGCCGGGGGGGCGCTGGTGGACCGGCGGCTGACCGTGGAACTGTGGTATCCGGCCGTGGCCGGCACGGGTGAGGCGGTGCCGTACCGCACGCTCTTGCGCGATGGGCGGACCGAGGTGGCGCTGCGCGGGCGCGCGGCACGCGGGGCCGAGGCGCTGGGGGGCACGCATCCGCTGGTGATCCTGAGCCATGGTTTCCCAGGCAACCGGATGCTGATGAGCCATCTGGGCGAAAACCTCGCCTCCAAAGGCTATCTGGTCGCGTCGATTGACCACCCGGAAAGCACCTATGGCGACCCGGTCTATCAGGGCGGGGCGGCGTTCGGGTCAACGCTGGTGAACCGTCCGCTGGACACCAGTTTTGTCATCGGGGCGCTGGGGGCCGAGCGGGCGGCGATCGTGGGCTATTCGATGGGCGGCTATGGCGCGCTGATCTCGGGCGGGGCATCGGTTGCGCGGGCCGTGCTGGAGATGGAGAGCGTGGCAGCCGTGGCCCCCTGGCTGGAACGGCATTGCACGGCGGTGGCCGACCCCCGGCTGAAGGCGATCGTGCCGATCGGTCCCTGGGGGCGGCAGCACGGGACATGGGATGCCGAGGGCATGGCGGGGCTGTCGGTGCCGGCCCTGGTGATTGCGGGCGATGCGGATGAGGTGTCGGGCTATGACACCGGCATGCGGTTGATCTTTGAACAGGCGGTGGGGGTGCAGCGGCATATGCTGACGTTCCAGGCGGCGGGGCATAATGCCGGGGCACCGCTGCCCGCGCCGGTGGAAAGCTGGCAGGCTGTGCCGGGGATCGATTTCGTGCCGTTTGACCATTACGGCGATCCGGTCTGGGATACGGTGCGGATGAACAACATCACGCAGCATTATGTGACGGCCTTTCTGGACCAGCATCTGAAGGGGCTGGACCGGGGGGAGTATCTGAGCCCGGGCTTTGTCGGTTTTGCACCCGGCCGGGCGCGGGGGTTGCGGTGGGAGACGTTGGCACCCTGAGGGCGATGGGCAAACCCGCTTTGCCATTCGGCAAAGCCGGACTGCCCATCCTACAAGCCGCGACAGTAGGGCAGGTGCCGGATTGTGGCGGAACACTGGGCGGAAATTTCGCGGGGATTTTCCTAACAGCTGGTTAACAGAAATTTGCAAGTCCTTGATAAGGATGGATTTTCACGTTTGTCCACATGTGGACGCTTGGGTTTGTCCTGCAACAAGATAACCAACAGCCGGGTTGCGCATCGGCAGATCAACCCTCATATTCCGTCGAATGCCTGGCAAAACAGCCGCAAACCCCAACGCCACCAAGGAGATTTCGATGCCCGTCTACCGTTCCCGCACCACAACCCATGGCCGCAATATGGCCGGCGCGCGCGGCCTTTGGCGGGCAACGGGCATGAAGGACGGCGATTTCGGCAAGCCGATCATCGCCATCGTCAACAGCTTCACCCAGTTCGTGCCGGGTCATGTGCACCTCAAGGACCTGGGCCAGTTGGTGGCGCGCGAGGTTGAGGCGGCGGGTGGCGTGGCCAAGGAGTTCAATACCATCGCTGTCGATGACGGCATCGCGATGGGCCATGACGGGATGCTGTATTCCCTGCCCAGCCGCGAGATCATCGCGGATTCGGTGGAATACATGGTCAACGCCCACTGCGCCGATGCGATGGTCTGCATCTCCAACTGTGATAAGATCACCCCCGGCATGCTGATGGCCGCGATGCGGCTGAACATTCCGGTCGTCTTTGTCTCGGGCGGGCCGATGGAGGCGGGCAAGGCTGTGATCAAGGGCAAGGAGATTGCGCTGGATCTGGTGGATGCGATGGTCGTGGCGGCGGATGCCAGCTATACCGACGAAGAGGTTGAGGAGATCGAGAAGGCCGCCTGCCCGACCTGCGGGTCTTGCTCGGGGATGTTCACCGCCAATTCGATGAACTGCCTGACCGAGGCGCTGGGCCTGTCGCTGCCCGGGAACGGATCGACCCTTGCCACCCATGCCGACCGCAAGCGCCTGTTTGTTGAGGCGGGGCATCTGATCGTTGACATCACCAAGCGGTATTACGAGCAGGACGACGTCAGCATTCTGCCGCGCAATGTGGCCAACAAGGCAGCGTTTGAAAACGCAATGGCGCTGGATATCGCGATGGGCGGGTCGACCAACACGGTGCTGCACGTTTTGGCGGCAGCGCATGAGGGCGGGATCGACTTTACCATGGACGATATCGACGCCATGTCGCGCCGGGTGCCTTGCCTGTCCAAGGTCGCGCCCGCCAAGCAGGACGTTCATATGGAGGACGTGCACCGCGCTGGGGGGATCATGGCGATCCTGGGTCAGTTGGACAATGCGGGTCTGCTCAACCGCGACTGTGTGACGGTGCATGCGCCGACGATGGGGGCCGCGCTGGATCATTGGGACATCAGCCGCACCAACCATGAAAACGTCCGCGATTTCTTCAAGGCGGCGCCGGGCAATGTCCGCAGCGCCACCGCGTTCAGCCAGAACAAGCGTTATGCCGAACTGGATCTGGACCGTGAGCATGGGGTGATCCGGTCGGCCAAGCATGCGTTTTCCAAGGACGGGGGCTTGGCGGTTCTGAAGGGCAACATCGCGGTCGATGGTTGCATCGTCAAGACGGCGGGGGTGGATGAGAGCATTCTGGTGTTCAGTGGCCCCGCTCGGGTGTTTGAGAGCCAGAACGACGCGGTGAATGCGATCCTGGCGAAAGAGATCAAGGAAGGCGATGTGCTGGTCATCCGGTACGAGGGGCCGAAGGGCGGGCCGGGGATGCAGGAGATGCTGTATCCGACCTCGTATCTGAAGAGCATGGGGTTGGGCAAGGCCTGCGCCCTGCTGACGGACGGGCGGTTTTCGGGCGGCACCTCGGGGCTGTCGATCGGGCATGTGAGCCCGGAGGCGGCGGCGGGCGGGACCATTGGGTTGGTGCGTGAGGGGGATATGATTGACATCGACATCCCCAAGCGGACGATTTCGTTGCGGGTAACCGATGCGGTGTTGGCGGCGCGGCGGGTTGAGCAGGATGCGGCCGGGTGGAAGCCTGTGAAGGTGCGGTCGCGGAAGGTTTCGCAGGCACTGCGGGCCTATGCGCTGTTTGCCACCTCGGCCGACAAGGGCGCGGTGCGGGAGTTGCCGGGGGAGTGAGTTCTGGGGGCCGCCCCCCACCCCTTCCCTCCCCACAAGGGGGGAGGGAGGCGCGGGTTCTGGGGGGTGTCCGCGTGTGGACGGTTTGGGAAAGTGTTTTAGGTCAAGGGGTTGGGGTTTTTCGTTAGGGAAGCGTTAGGGGTTGCCAAAGGCAAATCAAAGGGAGGGGTTTATGCTTACCCGGAGTGCGGCGGGCAACTAACGTTGCGTTAGGCCACGCACCCTTGCCCTGGCTGGTCGATGTCGCGGATGGTGCCCTGAAGCACACGCTACGGCTCGCGAAGGAGTCCATGGGATCAATTGATCTGCGCGGCGAAAGTTGCAATGATCTTGAACGCGCAGGCGATGCGCGTTTCGGTGGGCATGTCTGCTGGCCAGGCAAAGTCGCTATCGGCCGTGACATCACCGAACAGCAACAGGGGCAGCGGCTTTCTTCCGATTTCGGACAAAGCAACGGCCGAGGACCAGAGGGATAACCCGTCGAACTCCATCGCGACCAGAACGACAAGCGCGCCCTTGGTGGGGAATCGGACCAGAAAACTGCGCAGTTTCTTGAGCGAGCCATGATGCGGCGCGACCTCGATGCGAGAGGTATCAACCAGACCCTCAGACGCCTTGACCGCAAGCTCGGTTAACCGCGCTGCCGTCATGGACCGCGTCAGTTTGGGGGGCGGGAACCTTGGGATCGGCGGGGAGCCGAGTGCCTTTTCCAGCGCGATGTTTTTATGGGCAAGGAACATGGCGTCGTCATTTCTTTGCCGTTCTTCCTCCATAGTCGGAACGTGGAGGGCCGAAAACCGCGCGACGCCCTGAGCCTGCCGGCGTAGCACCGACTTGACCACCGGATCACTTGATTGCGCCGTATACCTTTGGTTTCCCTGCTTGTTGCGGGGTATGTAGGGTATATCGGCGAGGCTGCCCTCGCCCAGAAAATAGTCTTCTAGGAATGGGACGGATGCGTTCATCGCCTTGACGACCGCTGGCCCGCAATTGGCTGCTACCCACGCTATGTGCTCCAAAGTCCGCTCGATAGCGACCTGAAGCTTATGATCTTTATCCGCGTCATCGGTCATTGAAAAACCCACCAGCCTGGTGGTCCCGGCAAGATGATCGGCCCCAAGGACCCTTGGTTTGCCAACCCTCGCAAGACTTCGCCCGTCAACGTCTCTACATTGGCCCTGGGCTCCAGCCGGTAACCAATCACGCCATCGGGCTTGCCATTGTCTGATACGATCATGTTATAGGTCTGCTTCGCAAGAAGGCCAGGACCAACCACTACACCAACGGTCTGCTCTCTGCCAGCGAGCCGTAGGGTGCGCATTTATCGCGCACCGCTTTTTGGCGGTCCAAAGGTGCGCGATGAATGCGCACCCTACGGGGATAGCGCTAATCCTCCATCCCGTTCCAGCCAAGCCACCACTTCCGGCACCCCGTGCCCTTGCCGGATGCGGGCCATGATGTAGGGGCGGGGGCCTCGCGCGACCTTGGTGTCAGCTTCGAGCAGGGTCAGGTCGACGCCGACATAGGGGGCGAGGTCGGTTTTGTTGACCACGAGCAGGTCGGAGCGGGTGACGCCGGGGCCGCGTTTGCGGGGGATGTCCTGGCCGGCGGCGGTGTCGATGACGTAGATGCTGAGGTCCGCGAGTTCGGGGGAGAAGGTGGCGGCGAGGTTGTCGCCGCCGCTTTCGATCAGGATCAGGTCCAGGTCAGGGAAAGCGCGGTTCAGGTCGGCGACGGCGGCGAGGTTTATGGAGGCGTCTTCGCGGATGGCGGTGTGGGGGCAGCCGCCGGTTTCGACCCCTCGGATCCGGTTTGCGGGCAGGACCTGGGCGCGGGTCAGGTAATCGGCATCCTCACGCGTGTAGATGTCATTGGTGATGACGGCCATCGAGCAGCGGTGGGCGAGGGCGCGGCACAGTTGTTCGGTCAGGGTGGTTTTGCCTGCGCCGACGGGGCCGCCGATGCCGATGCGGAGGGGGCCGTTTTGGCTGGCATGGGGGGGGTTGGTCATGAGCGGTATATCCTGACGGGAAGGGTTTCGTGCCGCATGGCGGCAAGGTCGGCGCCGATGGTGGCGGAGGAGAGGTTTTCCAAGGGTTCGGTGGCGAAGGTTTGGGCAAGGGTGGTGATCAGGGGGGTGAGGGTGGCAAGGACGCGCTGGCCGTCCGCCGCCCCGAGGGGGACAAAGCGGACGGCGGCGGAGATGAGTTGGGCGGTCAGGGCGTGGAGGACGTGGGCTAGGATGTCTTGTGTGGGCAGGGACAGGCGGCGGGAGGCTTGGCCCAGGGCCAGGGCATAGGGCAGGGGCGGTTGGGTTTGGCCCAATGCGGCGAGGACAGAGGTGAAGGCGGCACCTTGTTCCCGCATCTCGGTTGCCCGCTCGGCTGACGGGGCAAGGGCGTAGGCGAGGTCGGCGAGGTCATCGGTGGTGCGGGCATGAGCCAGCAGGATGGCGTCCATCCGGGCTGAGCCGTGGGTCAGGATGGCGGTGATCCAGTCAGTCAGGGTATCGGGGGAGGTGACATGGCCATCGGTGATGGCTTGTTCGAGCCCTTGGGAATAGGCGTAGGATCCCACCGGGAAGGCGGGGGAGAGCCATTGGACGAGGGTCAGGGTATCAGCGTTTGGGGGCATGGAAATGCATCTGACCATCGCCGTGGTCATGCCAGCCGAAGGTTTCTTCATGGGCATGGGGTGGGGTTTCGGGGCCGTGGGCGTGGCCCATCGTGCGACCCGTGCCCTAGGCGCCGCCTTCGGGGGTGAAGGGTTCGGTCACGAGGGTGAGGGTCGCCCCCAACTGACGAAGCATGTTTTCAAGGACATGATCGCGGCGGATCAGGAGGCGGTTGGGTTCCACCTGACAGGGGGTGTGGCGGTTGCCGATGTGCCAGCACAGGCGCGGCAGATCGCCAGTGATTTGCAGGAGCGACTCCTCGGCGGCTATGACCTGGATGGTGCGGCCATCGTCGAGCTGAAAGCCCCAGAAGTCATCAAGGTTGGTCACGGCGGGCAGGTCGACGAGAAAGCTTTCGCCATGCACCGTTGTCAGCCGTTTGCGGCGGATCAGGCGTTCGTCATAGGTCAGAATGACCAGATCATAGCAGGTCGCGGGGGCCTGGGGCAGCAGGGTGCGGGCCGGGGGCAGGTCGGGCATCAGGGTTTCACAATCAGTTCGATCAGGCCGCGGCGTTCGGCGTCAGGACGCTCC
>CAMDHB010000168.1 GCA_945897655.1 Pseudorhodobacter antarcticus | reverse complement strand
CCGCCACGCCGCCCTTGCCCCCGCCTCCACCTCACCCGACCGGGCCGAGTTCCTCAGCTGGTACTTCCGCACCAATTATGCCCTGCATCAAGGTGCGATGGACCTTGTCCACCCCTACCGCGCCTTGGGCGAGACGCAGGCCCCGGCCCTGTCGCAGGTGGCCTATGACAGGCTCATGACCGACCTTGCCGCGTTTGAAGCCCTCGCCGCCCGCCGCCCGCACTGGTTCAGCCCCGACCAACCGTCGATCCTGACCTATTATGTCGCCATGCTGCTGCGCTGGATCGCCGCTTTCCCCTTTGTCCCCGCTCACGCCATCCGCCTGACCGCCTTCCCCCACCTGACCCAAATCGCCCACAGCATGGAACAGCGCCCCGCCGCCCTCCGCGCTGCGGGGGTCGAGGGGATGTCCGGCACCTTCTTCTCCAACCCCTGAGGGCCCAAATGTTCCTGTCCGTCTTTGATATGTTCAAGATCGGCGTCGGCCCCTCGTCGTCGCACACAATGGGTCCAATGGTCGCCGCGTCGCGGTTTCTGGACCTGCTGCGCGCCTCGCCCTTCCGGGCCCACGGCCTGCGCGCCTCGCTCCACGGCTCCTTGGCATTCACCGGGGTGGGCCACGCCACGGACCGGGCCACCATCCTTGGGCTGGCAGGCTTTGTCCCCGCCACCTATGACGCCGAACGCGCCGAGGCCACGCTGGCCGACATCGCCGCCACCCACACCATCACCCCGCCCGGGTTAGGGCCGCTGACCTTTGACCCCAAGCGCGACCTGATCTTCGACTATGACCACACCCTGCCCGGCCATGCCAACGGCATGGTCCTGCGCGCCACCGATGCCCAAGGCGACGTGATCTTGCAGGAAACCTACTACTCCATCGGCGGCGGCTTCGTCCTGACCGCAGCCGAGCAGGCCGAGGCTGGCGGCAAAAAGGCCAAGGCGCGTGCCGATGTGCCCTATCCGTTTGAAACAGCCCAGGAAATGCTGGACATGGCCGCCGCCTCCGGCCTGACCATCGCAGCCATGAAACGCGCCAATGAGCTGAAATTCCGCACCGCCGCCGAGCTTGACCAAGGCATGGCCCGGATATGGGAGGTGATGAACAACTGCATCTCCCGGGGCATGGAGGGCACCGGCATCCTGCCCGGCGGGTTAAAGGTCCGCCGCCGCGCCAAGGGCATCCATGACGCGCTGATGGCCGAACGCGGGCTGAACATGACCGCGCCGCACACCATCAACGACTGGATGAGCCTGTATGCAATGGCCGTGAACGAGGAAAACGCCGCCGGGGGCCAAGTCGTCACCGCCCCCACCAATGGGGCCGCTGGCGTCGTGCCCGCCACCTTGCGCTATTACCTTGATCATGTGCCCGGCGCGTCAACCTCCCGCATCGGGGAATTCCTGCTGACCGCATCCGCCATCGGCGGCCTTGTCAAACACAACGCCAGCATTTCCGGCGCCGAATGCGGCTGTCAGGCCGAGGTTGGCTCCGCCGCCGCCATGGCCGCCGCCGCCTTGGCCGCCGTTCTGGGGGGAACGGTGATGCAGGTCGAAAACGCCGCCGAAATCGCGCTGGAGCATCACCTTGGCATGACCTGCGACCCGGTCAAAGGCCTCGTTCAGGTGCCGTGCATCGAACGCAACGGCCTGGGCGCGATCAAGGCCGTCTCCGCCGCCTCTCTCGCCCTCCGGGGGGATGGGGTGCATCTGGTGTCCTTGGATGTCTGCATAGAAACCATGCGCCAGACCGGCCGCGATATGCATGAGAAGTACAAGGAAACCTCGCTGGGCGGCCTTGCCGTCAATGTTCCCAACTGCTGAGGTGCCGCGCCTGCCATCGCAAGTCGTTTTCAGAATGGACAGCGCCCCACCCGCCCGTTACCCAAGTGCCCATGAACACCACAAACACCCCCCGCGGCGTCGCCTTGATGCTGGTCTTTTGCATCCTGGCCCCGCTGCTGGATGCGTCCTCCAAACTCGCGACCGAGGCGATCCCGGTCGGCCAGATCACCGCCTTTCGCTTTGTGTTCCAGGGCCTGTGCATGCTGCCTGTCATCCTCCTGATGCGGCTCAGCTGGGCGGCCGAGGGGCGGGATCTGGTCTATCTCGGCCTGCGGGCCGTGTTTTTGATGCTGTCGACCTATTGCTTTGTGGCGTCCGTCCAATACATGCCCATCGCCGATGCGATGGCGATTGTCTTTGTCATGCCCTTCATCCTGATGTTCCTGGGCAAGGTGATCTTCGGCAACCCCATCGGCACCACGCGCATTGTGGCCTCCATCGTGGGGTTCGGCGGGGCGATGCTGGTCATCCAGCCGTCGCTTGACACCTACGGCCTTGTCGCCCTGTTCCCTTTGGGCTGCGCGGTGACGTTTTCGTTCTACGAACTGATCACCCAAGCCATGTCGAACCGGGTCCACCCGGTCACCATGCAACTGCACACCTCGATTGCCGGCATGATCATCACCTTGCCGCTGATGTGGTTGTTCAACGGCTCCGGCATCACTGGCCTGGATGCAGTGACCCCCGACGCGCTGAACTGGCTGTGGCTGTTTGGTGTGGGCTTCTGGGCCGCCATCAGCCATCTGTCGATGACCGTAGCGATGAAATACGCACCCGCTTCCACCCTCGCACCCTTGCACTACCTCGAACTCGTCATGGCGGTTGCGTTGGGCTACCTGATCTGGGGCGATTTCCCCAATTTGTTGACATGGGGCGGCATCGTCCTGATCGTGGGCTCAGGCCTCTACATTATTGCCCACGAACACCGGGAAAACCAAAAGCATCCAATGCCGCCGCCACTGCCGAACGAGGCAATATGACCAGCATCCTGTCCGCATTGAACCGCAGGCGCACCGGCCCCACCACCTGATTGGATGTGCCAATCATGCCGCCCGGGGCAAACTGCAACCCGTCAAGCGGCCAGCGCATGCCCTCGCTTGTGCCCTCCACCTCGCCCATCGGGAACAGCGACAGACGTGACCCCTTGGGCAGCGTCAGCGCCAACTCGCGTGGGGCCAGGAACACCACATCCTGCCCGCTCAGCAACAGGCACCGCCGGCCCGGGTGCTGGACCAGACTGTTCAGAACCGCCAACCCATGGTCCAGCCGCGCCCCCGAAAAGCCAATCCCCAGGACAAACGGCGCCTGAACCGACCGCAGCGCCTTGTCAAAATCGGTCGTCACCTGTTCGCGAATCGGAAACAACCGCCCCGCCAGCCGCGCCTTCGCCGCAGTTGAGATCGAATCGAGGTCGCCAATCACCGCCTCAGGCTCGACCCCCAGCCGCAACAACCGGTCCGCCCCACCATCCGCCGCAACCACCCGGGGTGCAAAACCCCGCGCCAAAGCCAGCAATTTTAGCGAGAATCCGCCCCCGCCGGCCAGCGTGACCCCGCTTGTTGATTGGACAATGACGTCATTCATGCCGATACTGTTCTTTCAATTGAGGCAATCCTCATGCTCCAGGGACACAATCAATCCTTCAAATCACCCCGTTTTGTCCACGGAATTGCTGACCGACGCCTTCAAGGTGACCGATATCGAGTTTGGCAGAGGGCGAGCATCCGATGACCGGGGCCAGTAAAATTCTAACAGTGTCTTACGGAACCTTCTCCTGCACGTTGGAGGGGTTTGACGAACCTTTCAACACGATGAAGGCGATTGCCGAGTATTTCCGCGATCTGGCCGCCGATGACCGCTATTTCGGTGCCGAACCGCCCACCCCCGACGCCGCCATGCTGCACAAGATCGCCGAGCGTGAGATTCAGCGCCGGGTCGAGGCGAAGGTGTCTGACCACGGCGTGCTGCTGCGCGCCGACGATGCCCCTGCCCCCCACTTGACCATGCCATTCGTTGCATCGGTGGCCGAGGCTGCCCCCGCCGTCGAAAGCGCCGCTGCACGCCTCTCCCGCCTCCGCGCCGCCCAGACCCAGGTTCTGCCGCCCGCCCCCCTGCTGGGTGACATCTCGAACCGCTTCTCCGATGTCGAGGCTTATGCCGAAGATCAGGACGCCGAACCCGTCATCGCCACCCCTGCCCCAAAGGCCGCGCTGCCCGAACCCGCCCCTGAACCGATCACCCTGACCGCCCCTGCGCCCTACGCCACCCCCGAGGTCCACGACGATGCCGAGGAGCAGGAGGCCGCGTCTGCGGCCCAGATGCCCGCCCAAGCAGAACCCGCCGCCGACCCCGTCAGCCCGCCGCCTGCGGTCCTTGAAACGATCCTGACCGAACCCGCGCCCCCCGTCATGGCATCTCCCGCGCCCGAGGTGACACCCGACGCTCAGGATGACCTCGCCTCTGAAGGCATCCTGTCATCGCTGCGCGAAACTCTGGCAGGCCTGAACCTTCAGGATGACCAGTTGGCCGCCGATATGTCCGAGGCCACCGATACCCCCCCTCAGATCGAAGATGAACCCGCCGAAGAACGTCTGGCCGAGGTGCCCTTCCACACTCACGCCAAATCCGACGTGTTCGACTTTGTCGACCTGAAAGACGCCTACGACCAAGCAGAGACGGCCGAGCTTGAAGCTCTGGACGGCGAAGACTTCGCTGACCTGCCCCAGGTTGATCCGATCAAGACCGTGGCGCAGGTCGAACCCACCGCAACCGTCCCAGCGGAAGCCGAGGTTGACCTTTCCACCGATGGGCCCATCGTGGCCGAAAAAATCCAGCGCGCCCGCGCCCGCGTCATCAAGATCAGCCGTACGGACAAGAAGCCGGTCGAACCGACCCTGTCCCCCGATGCCGAAGCCGATCTGCAAAACACCTTGGCCGCGTTGGAGGCTGAACTTGCCCCCACCCCTGCGCCGCAAGCGCACGACCGGTCGGTCGAGGCGATGCTGGACGCCGTCCTCGCTGCCCCATCGCCCATCCCCGCCCAAACCAGCGCATCGGCGGCTGATGCGGCGGAAAAACCCAACGACACCCGCATCGCCGCCGCCGATGACGCTGCCGTTGACCGCCTGCTGGCCCAAACCAATACCCAGCTTGAGGTGCCCGAAGTCAAACGCCGCCGCTCGGCCATCGCCCATCTGAAGGCCGCCGTTCTGGCCACCGTCGCAGATCGCAAAAGCGACCCCGCCGCGCAAAGCCGGGGTGCCGAGGTCAAGATGGACCCCTACCGCAAGGACCTCAATCAGGCCGTGCGCCCCTCGGGCAGTGCCGATCGCCCGGCACCTCTGGTGCTGGTTTCCGCCCAGCGCATCGACCGCACCCGCGACAGCGCCGCCGATCCCAACCGGCCCGTTCCCCAGATCGTTCCCGCCTTTGCGCTGCCCGTGCAGTCGGAACGCGCGCAACCCGCGACCGTTCTGCCAGTGCGCCCGCGCCGGGTCACCGCAGCGGGCGGGGCCCAGGCCGCACCGCAGCGGCCCTCCGATGAACCGGAGGGTGATCAGATCACAAGCCCGGTGAACAACATCTTCTCTGGCACCGCCAAGCAAAACTTTTCCGAATTCGCCGAAAGCCTTGGCGCAGACAGCCTTGCCGAACTGATCGAAGCGGCTGCCGCCTATTGCACCCTGGTGCTGGACCAGCCCAGCTTCACGCGGCCCATGCTGTTCCAGCAGATCTCTGCCGTGCCCAGTGTCGCGGGTCTTCACCCCGAAGACAGCCTGCGCAGCTTTGGCAAATTGCTGCGTGACGGGCGCATCCAGAAAACCTATCGCGGCCAGTTCGCCTTGTCGAACACCTCGCCCATCCTGACCGAAGCCAAGCGCATCGCAAGCTGACGCCACGCAAAGGATCGCATCACAGGCGGTGGGGTAACTCCCTCCGCCTGTTCACTTTTCCGGCGGTTGATCCGGATCAGCCTGCCCGATCCCCCGAAACACCGACCGCAGCGGGACAATCCACAAGAACCCAAGGCCCAGATAAATCGCCAATTCCACCAGCACCGAAGGCCGTTCGATCAGGTCCACCAGATTGACCGCCACCACAATATACAGCGGCAACCCGATCACCAGGATCAGCAAAGACAACCGCCGCCGCGTCTTGTAGCTCAGCGCCATACCGCCCCCAATCAATCCGCAAACGGGTCTGTCACCAGGATGGTGTCATCCCGCTCGGGTGAGGTGGAAAGTAGTGCGACCGGGCACTGGATCAACTCCTCGATCCGGCGCACATATTTGATCGCCGCCCCCGGCAACTGCGCCCAGGACCGCGCCCCTGCCGTGTTGTCGTCCCAGCCCTCCATCTCTTCATAGATCGGCTTGCAGCGCGCCTGTAAGTCGGCAGCGGTCGGCAGATAGTCCAGCCGAACCCCATCCAGATCATAGCCCACACAGATTTTCAGGGTCTTGAACCCGTCCAGCACATCCAGCTTGGTCAGCGCAATGCCCGACACACCGCTGGTGGCGCAAGTCTGCCGCACCAGCACCGCATCGAACCAACCGCAACGCCGCTTGCGGCCCGTCACCGTGCCAAACTCATGCCCCCGCGCACCCAGACGCTCGCCGTCGTCATCGTGCAGTTCCGCCGGAAACGGCCCCTCGCCCACCCGCGTGGTATAGGCTTTCACAATCCCCAGCACGAAATCAATCGCCCCCGGCCCCAGACCCGTGCCCGTCGCCGCCTGCCCCGCAATGACATTGCTGGAGGTTACAAAGGGATAGGTGCCGAAATCAATGTCCAACAGCGCGCCCTGCGCCCCCTCGAACAGAATGCGCTTGCCCGCCCGCCGCGCCTCGTTCAGCACCTTCCAGACGGGCTTGGCATAGGGCAGAACCTGCGGCGCAATCGCGCGCAGCGCGTCCAGCAACGCCGCCCGATCAATCGGTTCAATCCCCAACCCCCGGCGCAGCGCATCGTGATGGCCCATCAACCGGTCCACCCGCGCCTCCAGCGTCGTCTCGTCGGCCAAATCCGCCACCCGGATCGCCCGGCGACCCACCTTGTCCTCATAGGCCGGACCAATGCCCCGCCCCGTGGTGCCGATCTTGGCGACCGAATTCTGGTTCTCGCGCGCCCGGTCCAATTCGCCATGAATGGGCAGGATCAGCGGCGCGTTTTCGGCAATCATCAGGTTGTCGGGGCTGATATCCACGCCCTGATCGCGCAACTTGGCAATCTCGACCACCAGATGCCAGGGGTCCAGCACGACACCGTTGCCAATGACCGACAACTTGCCACCCCGCACGATGCCTGAAGGCAGCAGCGACAGCTTGTAAACCTTGCCATCAATGACCAGCGTGTGGCCCGCGTTATGCCCGCCCTGAAACCGGGCCACAATGTCGGCGCGCTCGGACAACCAGTCAACGATCTTGCCCTTGCCCTCGTCGCCCCACTGGGCGCCGACAACGGTCACATTGGCCATGATAGAGATACGCCTTGTCGCCTGCCGGGTGACGTCGCGAGGTCCTTCGACAGGACTCGACCTCGGACGTTCGATCGATTTTGGGCGGCGACGGAGGCGCGGTCAAACCAGCGCCTCGCGAAGTCAGAAGGCGTAAACCAGCCTAACCCCCGCGTCGTCAAGCCC
>CAMDHB010000167.1 GCA_945897655.1 Pseudorhodobacter antarcticus | reverse complement strand
GACCGAATCCACCCCGAACCCGGCCACGTTGAAATTCCTGCCGGGGGAAGCGGTTCTTGAGGTTGGCACTGCGGATTTCCCAAGCGCCGACACGGCGGGGAAATCGCCGCTGGCCAAAAGGATTTTTGCCGTTGGTGGTGTTGCCGGGGTGTTCATGGGGTTGGATTTCATCACCGTGACCAAGACGGACGCGGTGGACTGGCAGCACATCAAGCCCGCTATCCTGGGCGCGATCATGGAGCATTACCAATCGGGTGAGGCCGTGATGGAGGGTGCCGCGCAAGCGGCGCATCAGGCGCATGACGGGCCGGATGGCGAAGTGGTCAAGCAGATCATGGAATTGCTGGACACGCGCGTGCGGCCTGCGGTGGCGCAGGATGGCGGCGACATCACGTTCCACGGTTTTGACCGGGGTGTTGTGTATCTGAACATGAAGGGGGCCTGTGCGGGCTGCCCGTCCTCGACCCTGACGCTGAAGATGGGGATCGAGAACCTGCTGCGGCATTACATCCCCGAGGTGCTGGAGGTTCGTCCCGTTGCGGCCTGACAGGCTGGTTCTGGCGATTGACACATCGGCGGCGCATTGCGCCGCCGCTTTGCTGTGTGGCGACAGGGTTGCCGTTCGGGTTGAAGAAATGGCCAAGGGCCAGGCCGAGCGTTTGGTGCCAATGGTGACGGAACTGCTGGAGGCCGAAGGGTTCAGCATGGCTGATGTCGGACTGGTTGCCGTCGGGGTGGGGCCGGGGAATTTTACCGGCATCCGCATAGCCGTTGCCCTGGCGCGGGGGTTGGCGCTGGGTCTGGGCGTGCCCGCGATCGGGGTGACCGGGTTTGACGCGGCCCGGACCGAGGGGGCGGAGTGGGTCGTTCTGCCTGCCCCGAGGGGGCAGGTTTATGCCCAGCGGTTCTTGCCGGAACCCGAGGCGGCGCTGATTGTGGACCCCGGGGAAGTGGTGGGGCGCATAGCCCATCTGGCGGATATGCCGGTAGCGGATTTCGTGGTGGCAATCGGGCGGCTGGCGCTGGCGCGGGCCGGTGTGGCACAACCGCGCCCGGCGCCGTTCTATCTGCGCGGGGCGGATGCGGCGCCGGCATCGGACCCGCCGCCGGTCATACTGCCGTGACGCTGGCCGAGATGGCGCGGTTGCACGGCGCGGCCTTTGTCACGCCGCGCCCTTGGTCCGAGGCCGAGATTTCTGAATTGCTGGCAAGCCCCTTGTGTTTTGTTCTGGACGAACCGCAGGGCTTTGTCATGGGGCGCGTAGTGGCCGGTGAGGCGGAGTTGTTGACCATTGCCGTGGACCCCATGGCGCAGGGACGCGGTGTTGGAACACGGTTGATGGTGCGGTTTCTGGACGAGTTGGACCGGCGCGGTGCGGAAACGGTGTTTCTGGAGGTGGCCGAAACCAATGCGGCGGCGCGCGCGCTTTACTCTGGCGCAGGGTTTGCGGTCACGGGACGGCGGCGCGGCTATTATCACGGGCCGGACGGTGTGGCCGTGGATGCCATCGTGATGGGGCGGAGGATGAAAAATGAGCCCAATATTTGACCCGATGATCAAAACACAGTCACCGCGATTCAGATTCCTGTTGACCGTTTGCGCTGCATCCTAGCTAAATCAATTACGATCCGCCCGTGACCTGTCGTGAGTCTGCAAGGACTTGGGCTTGTCTCGGAATGGGTGGCAATGATTTTGACAACTGGGAGACTGAAATGACCCTTATGAAACACTTGCTGGGTGCTTCGGCACTGCTGGCTTTGACGGCGGGCGCGGCTTTGGCTGACCCTGCGATCATCTATGACGTGGGCGGCAAGTTCGACAAGTCGTTCAACCAGGCGGCCTTTGGCGGCGCCGAGCGTTGGAAGGAAGAGACCGGCGGCACCTATAAAGAGCTGGAAATGCAGAACGAAGCCCAGCGCGAGCAGGCTTTGCGTCAGCTGGCTGAAGGCGGCGCCAACCCGATCGTCATGACCGGCTTTGCCTTTGGTGACGTTCTGAACGCCGTGGCCCCGGATTATCCGGACACCAAGTTTGCGATCATCGACATGGTGGTTGATCAGCCGAACGTGAAATCGGTGGTCTTCACCGAGGATCAGGGCTCGTATCTGGTTGGCATGATGGCCGCGATGGCGTCGAAGTCGAACGTGGTTGGCTTCATCGGCGGCATGGACATCCCGCTGATCCGCCGCTTTGGTTGCGGCTATGCCCAAGGCGTCAAGGCTGTGAAGCCGGATGCGACCGTGATCTTGAACATGACCGGCACCGATGGTTCGGCGTGGAACAACCCGGTCAAGGGTGCCGAGATTGCGAAATCTCAGCAGTCGCAAGGCGCTGACGTGATCTATGCGGCCGCTGGCGGCACGGGTGTGGGCGTTCTGCAGGCGGCTGCCGACATGGGCATCCTGTCGATCGGCGTGGACAGCAACCAGAACTACATGCATCCGGGTTCGGTTCTGACCTCGATGCTGAAGCGGGTTGATAACGCGGTTTATGACGCGTTCAAGGAAGGCGAAGCGCTGACGGCGGGCATCAATGTGATGGACCTGAAGGCTGGTGGCGTGGGCTATGCGATGGACGAGAACAACGCGGCGCTGGTGACGGCTGAGATGACGGCGGCTGTTGATGCTGCTGCAGCCAAGATCGTGTCGGGTGAGTTGGTCGTGCATGACTACATGTCCGACAACACCTGCCCGGCTGGCCAGTTCTAATGTCGGCAGGCATGATTGGGGGGCGGCAGGCAACTGCCGCCCCCGTTTCACCCTATGCGATTGAACTGAAGGGCATTTCCAAGGCATTCGGCCCGGTGAAGGCCAATCAGGACATCAACATTCAGGTGCCGCGCGGTACCATTCACGGCATCATTGGCGAAAACGGTGCGGGCAAGTCGACGCTGATGTCGATCCTGTACGGGTTTTACAAGGCCGATGCCGGTGAGATTTTCATCAATGGGCGGCTGACCCCGATCCCTGACAGCCAGAGCGCCATTCGCGCCGGCATCGGGATGGTTTTCCAGCATTTCAAGCTGGTGCAGAACTTTACCGTGCTGGAGAACGTCATACTGGGCGCGGAAGATGGCGCGATGCTGTCCACCAGCCTGACGCGGGCGCGCAAGGAGTTGGAGGAGCTGAGCGCCGAGTTTGATCTGGACGTGCACCCCGATGCGGTGATCGAGGATCTGTCGGTGGGCCATCAGCAGCGGGTCGAAATCCTGAAGGCGCTGTACCGGCGGGCGGATATCCTGATCCTGGACGAGCCGACGGGTGTGTTGACGCCCGAGGAGGCGGACCATCTGTTCCGGATTCTGGCGGGCCTGCGCGATCAGGGCAAGACGGTGATCCTGATCACCCACAAGCTGCGCGAGATCATGGAGGCGACCGACAATGTCAGCGTGATGCGGCGGGGCACGATGGTCGCGACGGTCAAGACGGCCGAGACCAGTCCCGAGGCGTTGGCCGAATTGATGGTGGGCCGCAAGGTCTTGCTGGAGGTGGAAAAAAAGCCTGCTTCACCGGGGCGGGTGGTGCTGTCGGTCAAGGATCTGCGGGTCCGTGACGAAAACCGGGTGGAGCGGTTGAAGGGCGTCAGTTTTGACATCCGTGAGGGCGAGATTCTGGGCATTGCCGGGGTGGCGGGCAACGGGCAGTCTGAATTGTTGCAGGCGTTGGGCGGTATCACGCGGGCGACGGGTCAGGTGACACTGAACGGGTTTGAACTGCCCTTGTCAGGCGCAGGGGCCAACGGACAGGCGCGGCGCGAGGCTGGCGTGGCCCATGTGCCCGAGGACCGGCAGGCGCTGGGGCTGATCATGGATTTCGCGGCCTGGGAAAACGTGGCGTTCGGCTATCACAACGCGCCGGAATATCAGATCAACGCGCTGTTGATGAACAATGCCGCGATCAAGGCCGATACCGCCGCCAAGATGGCCAAGTTCGACGTGCGGCCACCCAACCCGATGCTGGCGGCCAAATCCTTTTCCGGTGGAAACCAGCAAAAGATCGTCGTGGCGCGCGAGATGGAGCGTAACCCCGACCTGCTGCTGATCGGGCAGCCGACGCGGGGCGTGGACATCGGGGCCATTGAATACATCCACAAGCAGATCGTGGCCCTGCGCGATGCGGGCAAGGCCGTGCTGCTCGTCTCGGTCGAGTTGGACGAGATCATGTCGCTGGCCGACCGCATTGTCGTGATGTTCGACGGGCAGTTGATGGGCGAACGCGATCCCGACAAGACGGATGAGCGCGAGTTGGGCATGATGATGGCCGGGATGGCTGGCAAGAAGGGGGCCGCCTGATGGACAAGATGCCACGTTGGGCCGATGTATTGCTGGTGCCGCTGATCTGCCTGATCATTGCATTCTTCTTTTGCGGCATTCTGATCTGGGCCATCGGGCAAAGCCCGGTTGAGGCGTTGACGATCATGATCACCGGGTCGCTGGGATCGACCTATGGTTGGGGTTATACGCTGTATTACGCGACGAATTTCATGTTCACGGGCCTTGCCGTGTCCATCGCGTTTCAGGCCAGCCTGTTCAACATTGGTGGCGAGGGTCAGGCGACCTTGGGTGGATTGGGTGTTGCGCTGTCGTGCCTGTTCATCCCCTGGCCGCATTGGTCGCTTGCGCTGGCCGGATCGATGGTGGCGGCGATGGCATTTGGCGCGGCCTGGGCGTTCCTGCCCGCGTGGTTGCAGGCCAAGCGGGGCAGCCATATCGTGATCACGACGATGATGTTCAATTTCATCGCCTATGCGCTGATGAACTATCTGCTGGTCAATGTGTTGCGCCCGGTGGGCAAGATGGACCCGGCCTCGGCCCGCTTTGACGAGGTGACGAACCTGCCGCAGTTGGGCGAGATTCTGGCGCTGGTCGGCATTCCGTTTTCCACGCGAAACCCGGCCAATATCAGCCTGTTGATTGCGCTGGCCTGTGCGGTGGGGGTTTGGGTGCTGTTGTGGCACACGCGGTTGGGCTTTGCGATCCGCGCCTTTGGAAAGTCGGAAAAGGCGGCGGTCTATGCGGGGATCAGCCCGGTCCGGATTACGCTTTATGCCATGATGCTGTCAGGGGCGCTGTCGGGGCTGATGGCGATCAATTCTGTGCAGGGTGAGGCGAACCGGCTGTTGCTGAATTCGGTCGAAGGGGCAGGGTTCATCGGGATTGCGGTGGCGCTGATGGGGCGGAACCATCCGTTCGGGATTGTGATTGCGTCCATTCTGTTCGGGTTCCTGTATCAGGGCGGGTCGCAGCTTGCCCTGGGCACCACGATTCCGCGTGAGGTGATCGTGGTGTTGCAGGCGCTGGTGATCCTGTTCACCGGGGCGCTGCCCTATATGGTGCAAAAACCGCTGGAGCGGTTGTTCGTCCGGAGGGCCGCGTGATGGAATGGGCAAGTTTCCTGCAGATTCTGGAATCGACGATCCGGTTGGCCACGCCGCTGGTCTTTGCCTGCCTTGCGGGGCTTTACTCCGAGCGGGCCGGGGTGTTTGACATCGGGCTGGAGGGCAAGATGCTGGTGGCCGCCTTTGCGGCGGCAGCGGCGGCTTTTGCAACCGGGTCGGTCTGGGTTGGAACGCTGGCGGGGATCGGGGCGGCGCTGCTGTTTGCGGCGATTCACGGGTTGGCATCGATCACGTTCCGGGGGAACCAGCTGATTTCGGGGGTGGCGATCAACTTTCTGGCGTCGGGGCTGACGGTGGTTCTGGGGGCGGCATGGTTCCGGTTGGGCGGGCAGACACCGCCTTTGACTGGCGACATGCGGTTCGCCGATGCGCCGCTGTTGGACCTGTTCGGGATCACGGACCCCAACCCGGTGATTGGGCTGATTTTTGGTCATTCGATTCTGGTCTATGTGGCGCTGCTGCTGGTGCCGTTTTCGGCTTGGCTTTTGTACCGCACGCGGTTTGGCTTGCGGCTTCGGGCGGTCGGGGAAAACCCTGCGGCGGTGGATACGGCAGGTGTGTCGGTGGTGGGTCTGCGCTATGCCGCTGTGGCGATTACCGGGGTTTTGTGCGGGTTGGCCGGGGCTTATATGTCGATGGCGCTGTCGGCGGGGTTCCTGCGTGAGATGACGGCCGGGAGGGGGTACATCGCCTTGGCGGCGTTGATCTTTGCCAAGTGGCGGCCGTGGTATTGTCTGATGGCTTGTGCGCTGTTTGGCTTGCTGGATGCCGTGGCCATACGGTTTCAAAGCATTGATATCGGCGTGTTCATCATCCCGGTGCAGTTTACCCAAGCCCTGCCCTATATCCTGACGGTAATCATTCTGGCGGGGTTTGTGGGCAAGGCGATCCCGCCACGCGCCGGGGGGGAGCCCTATGTCAAAGAGCGTTGAGGTTATTCGCGCACGCGCCGGGGATGCGCCGGTGCGGTTGGGTCTGATCCTGGGGTCGGGGTTGGGGCATCTGGCAGGTGCGGTGCAGGGGGTCAGCATTCCTTATGCCGACCTGCCGGGGTTTCCGCATGTTGCCGTGTCGGGGCATAACCCCAATCTGGTGGTCGGTGATCTGGAGGGGGTACGCGTCGCCGTCTTTGGTGCGCGGGAGCATTACTATGAAAACGGCAATCCGGCGGCGATGCGGGTGGCGTTGGAATGTCTGAAGGCGCTGGGGGCCGAGGCGCTGATTGCGACCAACGCGGCGGGCAGCATGCGGCCGGATATCCGGCCGGGTGATTTGATGCTGCTGAATGATCACATCAACTTTTCCGGGCTGAACCCGCTGATTGGCGAAAAGACCGATGCACGGTTTGTGCCGATGACGACGGCGCATGATGCGGGGTTGCGCGCGGCCTTGCGGGCGAGTGCGGAAGCCGTGGGTGTGGCGCTGCCGGAGGGGGTTTACGCGTGGTATTCAGGGCCCTCGTTCGAGACGCCTGCCGAGATAAGGGCGATCAAGATCCTGGGTGGCGATGCGGTTGGCATGTCGACGGTGCCCGAGGTCATTCTGGCGCGGTTTCTGGGGCTGCGGGTGGCGGCGATTTCGTCGATCACCAACATGGCGGCGGGCATGTCGGATGAGCAGATCAGCCATGAACATACCAAGGCGATGGCGCCTTTCGGGGCGGTCAAGCTGGAAAAGGTGCTGCGGCATTTCCTGCGCGGGTTTTAGCGGCAAAACCGGCCCCATGCGGCAGATTGTTGTGGCGCGGGGTTTGACTTGAGCAGCGGCTGGGCGCAGGCTTGGGGAAAACAGGCAGCAGGCGCATGCAGCTATATCTTCCGATTGCCGAGATATCGGTCAACGTCCTGATCCTGTTGGGATTGGGCGGATTGGTGGGGTTCTTGTCCGGCATGTTCGGGGTGGGCGGCGGGTTTCTGATCACGCCACTCCTCATGTTTATCGGCGTGCCGCCTGCGGTGGCGGTGGCGACAGGGGCAAATCAGGTCGTTGCGTCCTCGATCTCGGGCGTTTTGGCGCAACTCCGGCGCAAGGCTGTCGATTTCCGGATGGGGGCGGTGCTGACAACGGGAGGGTTCGTCGGGTCGGCGCTGGGGGG
>CAMDHB010000166.1 GCA_945897655.1 Pseudorhodobacter antarcticus | reverse complement strand
TTGAAGGATCGCGCGGAAAAGATCGAATCGGCCGCCCGACCGGCCCACAAGGACCAATCAGCCGGGGCTATTCGGCTTGCCAATTCCGGGACCCATGCCAAGGCGCTTATCGCCATCAACGATGCCGCCATTGCCACACCGGATGGGCGACCGTTGTTCCGCACCGGCCAAAAATGGATCGAGAGAGGCGATCGGGTGGTGCTGTTGGGTCGCAATGGCGCGGGAAAAACCCAGATGGTGACCGCGCTGTTGCGGGCCATCCAGCAAGGCGACGACGCGATAAAGTCCACGCCCACGTTGGTTCTTGGCCATTCCGATCAGGGGCTTGCCCAATTGCCGTCCAAGGCGACGCCGATGGATCTTGTCACCGCGTTCAAGACTGGTGACGCGCCTGCACGCAGCCTTTTGGCGGGGGCGGGTATCCGGCAGGATGTGCAAACCAAATCTTTGGCACCGCTTTCCGGTGGCCAGAAGGCCCGGCTTGCCATGCTGCTGCTGCGCCTGCAGCAACCCAATTTCTATTTGCTTGACGAACCCACCAACCATCTGGACATCGAGGGACAGGAGGCGTTGGAATCCGAACTGCTGACACAGGATGCCACCTGTCTTTTGGTTAGCCATGACCGCAGTTTTGTGCGCAATGTCGGAAACCGCTTCTGGCTGATCGACAAGAAACGCCTGATCGAGGTTGACGATCCCGAGGTGTTCTTTACCGCCGAGTTGGGGTGATCTGTCCCAATGGCCACATTCGGCGGCCAAGTTCAGACATTTGGGTTGCGCATCATCCGGTCCAGAAACACCTCGGTCAACCGGGTGAACACATCTTCGCTAAGCGCGATGCGATCACCGGGGCGGTATCCGGTGACCGAACCTTGAACATCCCAGTTGAGGCTTGAACCCGGAAACCAGCCGCCGTGTTCAACACCTTCGGCCAACAGTCGCACCTCCAGCGCGATTTGCGGCTCCCGCAAGGTCCGTTCATCACCGAACCGCGCCTGCAATCCCACAACCATCTGATTGAAAACCTGCGCCTCGGCTTCGGCTTTGGCAAGTGGGGCAGAACGCGCTGCAACCCTGCGCCACGTCGCGGCAAGGTCGGCCAGTTCGCGGCGGCACTCCGCAATCTTTCCGGCTGGTACGGGCAAGGGCTTCTCCACTTGGGCTGGCACATCTTAGGGGTTGATGGCCTGTCTGTGAATTTGCATCAACAAAGCCAGTCTTTTTCTGGAATCGCACCAATCGCCCCCAACAGCCCCGCCGAACCGCCCTTTCCTTCGCAAGCCGCCCCGTGTAACACCCGCGTCTTGAAATGATCCGGAGAATGCCATGCAAGGCAGTGCCAACCTCAACCTGATGATCAAAGCCGCCCGCAAGGCTGGTCGTTCTTTGGTCAAGGACTTCCGCGAGGTTGAGAACCTGCAAGTCTCGTCCAAAGGACCGGGCGATTTTGTGTCAAAAGCGGATATCGAGGCCGAGAGGATCATCAAGGAAGAATTGATGGGTGCGCGGCCCACCTATGGCTGGGTGGGAGAGGAAAGCACGGCCGAAATCGGTGCTGACCCGACCCGCCGCTGGATCGTTGACCCCTTGGATGGCACCACGAACTTTCTGCATGGTCTGCCACATTGGGCCGTGTCGATTGCATTGGAACACAAAGGCGAAATCGTATCAGGCGTGGTGTTCGATGCCGCAAAGGATGAGATGTACTGGGCCGAAAAGGGCGCCGGTGCCTGGATGAATGAACGCCGGTTGCGTGTGTCGGGCCGCCGCTCGATGCTGGAGGGCGTTTTTGCCACCGGCATCCCGTTTGGCATAAAGAATACCCTGCCCGCCACGATGGGCGACCTTGCGCGCCTGATGCCGCTGTGCGCCGGGGTCCGGCGTTGGGGTGCGGCGTCGCTGGACCTGGCATATGTCGCCGCTGGCCGGTTTGACGGGTACTGGGAGCGGGAACTGCAACCTTGGGACATCGCCGCTGGTCTGATCTTGGTGCGCGAGTCTGGTGGCACGGTTGAAGCCCTGCGCGAAGGGGCAGATATTCTTGCGTCAGGGTCGGTCTTGTGCGGCAACGAAGGGTTGTTTGGACCGTTCAGCAAGGCGATCCGCGGGGCCTGACTCACGGGTGACGGCTTACTTTGGGTATCGTGGATCTCACGGTTTCAAGCGCGGTATCCGGTTTGCTTGTCTTCCGTCTGAGCCATAATGGCACCGACAGCAGCAGCCCACCAACAAAACCGCCGATGTGTTCCCAATAGGCGACCCCGTCATTCTGACCCGTCGCGCCGGAATAGACTTGCAGCAGGATCCAAAACCCCAGCACCGACCAGGCAGGCAAAGGGAAGATCTTGAAGAATATAACGAAAATGATCAGAACATCGACGCGCGCCTTGGGGAACAACAAGAGATACCCCCCAAGTACCCCGGCAATCGCCCCAGATGCCCCGATCACCGGAGACCGGGACAGAGGTGCCATGCCATACTCGGCCAGGGCCGCAATGACGCCCGCTGCCAGATAGAACGCAAGAAAGCGCACCCGGCCCAAAGACGCTTCCATGTTGTCGCCAAATATCCATAAAAACAGCATGTTGCTGCCCAGGTGCAGCCAGCCTCCGTGAAGGAACATGGCCGTCAGGACGGTCACCCAGCCCTCGCCATAAGACAGGCGCGCCGGGATCATGCCCCATTCGAAGTTGAAATAGTTCTGTGCAACTTCAGTCAGCGTTACGCGGGTCCAAACAAAGACCGCGATGTTCATAAGGATCAGACCCCATGTGACATAGGGCGTGGCACCGGACGGGTTGTGGTCGCGGATCGGGAACATCGCGCAACTTTGGCGGCGCTTTGCGCTGAAATCAAGCGCCCGATACCTCGGCCAGCAATTGCGCGTTGCCACCCGAGGCGGTGGTGTCGATGCACACATGCCGCTCGATGCGAACATGGGCGCTATCGGGCATGCCAATCAAGGGCAGGATCGGGCCCTTGCGAGCCGCCAGAACCCGTGCCCTGACCCGGGCACCTGCCGCGTCCCCCCACCAGATTGCCCCCGAGAAGCCGTACAATCGCGACAAAGCCTCAACTTCCAGTCCCGGCGCTTCGACAGGGTGGCCACCAAGGGCGCGGACAAGCTCGGCCTGCCTTAGGGCAGCCGCAACCGTGGGACCAAGACACAACACAGGCTGCCGGGGCGAAGACGTCAGACGGTTCGATTCGCCCGTTGGACCAGGCAAGACTTGAGCGGTCGACTGGCCGACATCGCGGTCAAGCCGCAAAGCGGCAGCGACCATCGCCTCATCCGTCCGACCATCTTCGCCAGCGACTTGCTTCACCTTCGTTTCCGTGAAGCGCGCAAGATATTGCGGCCCGCCCGCCTTGGGCCCAGTCCCAGAAAGCCCCTCGCCGCCGAAGGGTTGCGACCCCACGACCGCGCCAATCTGATTACGATTGACGTAGGTATTGCCGACCTGAAGCGCATCAACCACGGACTGGACCCTGTCATCGATGCGGGTATGCAGCCCGAAGGTCAG
The DNA here is from genome assembly GCA_945897655.1 of Pseudorhodobacter antarcticus. Lineage (GTDB taxonomy): Bacteria > Pseudomonadota > Alphaproteobacteria > Rhodobacterales > Rhodobacteraceae > Stagnihabitans. The sequence goes on along the minus strand of CAMDHB010000166.1, from coordinate 3,991 downwards.
CCCATAACCCGTTGCATTCACGGCGCGCACCACGTCTGCAACCTTGCCTGCCGGAAAATGCGCGATGTGCAGCACTGGGCCAAAAATCTCTCGCGGCATGTCTGCGATGCTGTCCACGCGGATCACGGTCGGGCCGACAAAGCAGCCGTCTGGGGCCGACAATTCCTTGATCACCCGACCTTCGGCCCGAGCTGCAGCCACATAAGCACGGATGCCATCTTGCGCGTCCAAGTCAATGACCGGACCCACGTCCGTTTGCAGCGCCCACGGGTCACCCAAGGCAAGTTCGTCCATGGCGCCGAACAGCATCTCTTCGACCGTATAGGCAATGTCGGCCTGCACATACAGGCAGCGCAGCGCAGAGCACCGCTGCCCTGCCGATTGAAAGCTGGAGGCTAGTATATCGCGCACCGCTTGTTCGGGCAGCGCGGTGCTGTCGACCAGCATCGCATTCAAACCTCCCGTTTCGGCAATCAGAGGGGCCGTCGGGTCCAGATGTTCGGCCATGCTGGACCGGATTTTCAACGCAGTCTCGGTGGATCCGGTGAAGGCGACTCCCTTGACCCGGGCATCGCGTGTCAAGGCAGCACCGATGGTACCGTCTCCCGGCAACTGTTGTAGCGCCGTGGCGGGGACGCCCGCCTTCAACAGCAAATCTACCGCAAGGGCCGCGATCAACGGTGTCTGTTCGGCCGGCTTGGCAAGCACGGCATTGCCCGCCGCCAAGGCCGCCGCAATCTGACCCGTGAATATGGCAAGGGGAAAGTTCCATGGGCTGATACAGGCAAAGACCCCTCGCGCATCGGCAGACAGGCCCGTGGCCCCATCGGCATAGTAGCGCAGGAAATCCACGGCTTCGCGCAGTTCGCCCACGGCATCGGACAGTGTCTTGCCCGCTTCACGCGCCAAAAGGGCAAAGACCTGCCCAAATTCGGCTTCGTAAAGGTCTGCCGCACGGTGCAGCACCTTGGCCCTGATGTCTGGCGAAGCAATCCAAGGCTCGGCCAACCGCAGCGCTGTGTCGACATCGGCAGACGAAGACCTGACGACATGACCGACCACAGCACCCGTGGCGGGGTTGCGAATGGCCAAGCGCAGCCCTCCGGCCACATGCCCCGCAAGACGCGGGGCAGCCTCAAACAGCGCAAGCGCAAAGGGTTCGCGTGCCGCTTCGATATTGGCAAGATCGGCGCTGTCGGTCAAATCCCAACCGCGCGAATTCTGACGCGCGCCAAACAGGCGTGGCCCTGTGGTTATGGCATGACTGGTCACGTCAGCCATGGCTTCAAGGGCAGTCAGTGGGCAGGAGGCTACTCGTTCAGGCGAGACGTCTTCATTCACGATCTGATTGACGAAACTGGAATTGGCACCGTTTTCCAGCAGCCGACGTACAAGATAGGCAAGCAAATCGCGGTGCGCGCCGACCGGCGCATAGATCCGGCAACGTGTGCCCTGCCAGCTTTGGACGATGTCGTGCAACCGTTCGCCCATCCCATGCAGGCGCTGGAATTCGAAACTGCGCAGGTCCCGTCCATCTTGTTGGGCCATGTCCAGAACGGCGGCAACGGTGTGGGCATTGTGGGTGGCAAATTGGGGATAGATGCGGTCCGTCATGCCAAGCAACTTGCGGGCATTGGCCAGATAGCTGGCGTCGGTCGATTGTTTGCGGGTGAACACAGGGAAAGAGGTCAGGCCCAAAACCTGTGCACGCTTCACCTCACTGTCCCAATAGGCGCCCTTGACCAGCCGCACCATGATCTTGCGGTCAAGGCTTTCGGCCAGGCCGTGCAACCAGTCGATCACCACCCCGGCGCGGCGTCCGTAGGCCTGCACCACAACACCGAATCCATCCCAGCCTTTCAGACTGGGATCGCGCAGGACCGCTTCGATGACCTGGCAGGACAGCGCCAGCCGGTCCGCCTCTTCCGCATCAATGTTGAACCCAAGACCGGCTGCCCGTGCCAAACCGGCCAGGGCTTGCACGCGTGGAACCAACTCCTCCATCACGCGGGCGCGTTTTGCGACTTCGTAACGGGGATGCAACGCCGACAGTTTGATCGAAATGCCGGGGTTCGACCTGATGTCTGTGCCCTTCGCCGCCCCCGCAATTGCCGTGATCGCCTTGGAGTAGGACAGATGATAGCGCCGCGCATCGGCCTCAGTACGCGCCGCTTCGCCCAGCATGTCATAGCTGTAGGTATACCCTTTGCTCTCCAACTCCTCGGCCCGCTTCATGGCGCCGCCAATGGTCTCGCCCAGTACGAAATTGCGGCCCATTTCCTTCATTGCCCGGCCCACGGCGGTACGGATCACCGGCTCGCCCAGCCGCTTGACCGCGGCCTTCAGATGCCCAACCACGCCCGGCTCGCGGTCCTCCAGAACCTTGCCGGTCAGCATCAGTGCCCAGGTTGAGGCATTCACCAAGGAGGAAGACGACCGCCCCAGATGGCGGCCCCAGTCAGAGGGCGCAATCTTGTCTTCGATCAGGGCATCCATGGTTTCGGCATCCGGCACACGCAGCAGCGCTTCGGCCAGACACATGAGCGCAACGCCTTCCTCGGTCGAAAGACCGTATTCGGCCAAGAAAACTTCCATCAGACCCGGCTTCACAGACGCCCGGATTTGCCGGACCAAATCGGCCCCGGCCGCTGTGATGCGCGCCCGCGCCGCGCTGTCGAGAGCCGCCCCTGCAATCAACCGCTGCACCAGTTCGGCCTCATCCGTCAGACTGCCGCGGTCAATCGTGGTCCAAAGGTCTGATTGGGTGTTCATGATGCTTCTCCTGATGCTTGACCCATGATACCCGAGGTTAGGCAGGCCGTTGTCCTGAATGACCCCTGCTTCACAGCCATTTCGACTGAAGATCGAGCATCAATCATGCCAATCGACCTGGACCGCTTTGATATCGCCATTCTTGACGCTTTGGCCGCGGAGGGACGTCTGAGTGCGACAGAACTTGCCCGCAGGATCGGCCTGTCAAAATCCCCCACCCAAGCCAGAATGAAACGTCTGGAGGAGAGTGGCGTCATAAACGGCTACGGCGCCCGCCTGAACCGAATGCGAATCGGACAGGCTCATGTTGCCTTTGTCGAAGTGCGCCTGTCAGACACACGCGAGGCTGCCTTGCAGGCATTCAACAAGGCCGTGGTGGCCATTCCGGAGGTTGAGGAATGCCACATGATCGCCAGTCGATTTGATTATCTGCTCAAGGTCCGAACCGGCGATATTCAGGATTACAGACGTGTGCTGGCAGAGCGGATATCCGCTCTGCCCCATGTGACATCAACCTCGACCTATGTCGCGATGGAAGCTGTCAAAGAAGGATTCTGACGGGCAACGCCCTATTCCTTGACCTTGCTTGTGGTGGTGTGCACGGCATTCTTGCCCACAGCCACAACACCCGGCTTGGCGACCTCCTTCTTGGGCTTCTTGACCTCTTTGCGCTTGTTCATTCCTTTGGCCATTGCGGCTCTCCTCTATGCTCCGAAGTTCGTCGACCCGATTGGGACGACATGTGGCGACAGACTACGATCACTTGTGGCCTGCGTCACGGATTTCCAGTGCTCTGGTTGTCAAAGATATGCAATCAATGGCACAGTAAGGGGGCAAAGGAACCCCGCAGGGCTTCTTTGCAAGTCGCTTCCTGCCAAGTCCCTTGGCCTGACCCGCCTTCGATACCTGAGGACCCATTATGACCGTTGCCGCTTTACAGTTTGAAACAGTTTTGATTATCGGTGCAGGCGAGGGTGACGATCTGCAGGACTGGCAGAGCACGGACGCAAAGCGCATCATTCTTGTTGAACCCAATCCTGCCTGCGCGCCAGCCCTGAAGAAAGCCATGATGTTAATTTTCACCCAGAACTTAGCCGGTAAGGCGGATAATTTTCACTGAGAACTGAGCCATGTGAACCTACCCCCAAAGCGGAGAGCAGCGGGGGCAACGGAGTGATCCACATGGGACTATTGAACATCATCCGACGTATGCATTTGC
>CAMDHB010000165.1 GCA_945897655.1 Pseudorhodobacter antarcticus | reverse complement strand
CTGATGGACACCGCCATCGACCTGACCCGGCAAAACGGCATATCGTCCCTGCACGTCACCTTCTGCACGCCCGAAGAGGCCGAGGCGCTGACGGGGCTGGACGGCACCCTGCACCGCGTAACCCAACAGTTTCATTGGGAAAATCGGGGTTATGCGACCTTCGACGCCTTCCTTGCCGACCTGTCCAGCCGCAAGCGCAAGATGATCCGCAAGGAGCGTGAGGTGGCCCAAGGCCACAGCCTGACCATCCGCGCCTTGACCGGCGACGCCATCGAACCCGCCCATTGGGACGCGATGTGGACGTTTTATCAGGATACCGGCGGCCGCAAATGGGGCACGCCTTACCTCACCCGCGCCTTTTTCACCGCTGTGCATGAAACGATGCGCGACGATGCCCTGCTGGTTCTGGCCTTTCGCGGCGACACGCCCGTGGCAGGTGCCCTGAACTTCATCGGGCGGGATACGCTTTATGGCCGATACTGGGGCTGCACCGAAGATCGCCCCTTCCTGCATTTCGAACTGTGCTATTATCAGGCCATCGACTGGGCCATCCAGAACGGTCTGAGCAGGGTCGAGGCTGGGGCGCAGGGCGAACACAAACTGGCGCGCGGCTATCTGCCAACCCCCGTGCATTCGCTGCACTGGATTGCCGATGCGTCGTTCCGGGCTGCCGTGGCGCGCTATCTGGACAGCGAACGCCGCGCGGTGGATGAGGAAATTGACCTGCTGACGGCCTATGGCCCGTTCCGCAAGGACCAGATCGAGGAAAGGGACTGAAATGGCCGACCTTCTGCCCGCTGATGCCCGCGCAACCGCCCTGCCCCCCTTGGGGGAAACCGGCTGGCGCGCCGTGCCCGACCGCGACGCCCTGCGCAAGATATGGAAGTTCAAGAATTTTTCCGAAGCTTGGGGTTTCATGTCGCGTGCGGCCCTAGCGGCCGAAAAGATGAACCACCATCCGGAATGGAGCAATGTCTACAACGTGGTCGACGTTACCTTGACCACACATGATTGCGATGGTCTGTCCGCGCTGGACATCGACCTGGCCCGCAAGATGGACCAATTTGCCGGAACGGCAACCGTTGTCGGCGACCATTCCGAACCGGTTGATTGCCTCTTTAAAGAGAACGCAGCAAAAAAGGGGGCGTAACGCCCCCTTCTGTGTCAGATCGCCGCCAGCATCGCCTCACCGCCCGAAATCTCGCAGGCGCCGGTTTCCTGGCCCATGTTCATCACCTTAACCACGCCATCCTCGGCATACAGCGCATAGCGTTTGGAGCGGTCAAAGAACGCCAGATGCGGCACAGTGAACGCCAGCCCGCAGGCCTTGGTAAAGCTCGCGTCGCCATCGGCAAGGAAGGTGATCCCCTTGGCCGCAGCCCCCGTGCTGTCGCCCCAGGCCTGCATCACGAAGGGGTCGTTGACCGACAGGCAGATGATTTCATCCACGCCCTTGGCGCGCAACTTGTCGGCCACCCGCATGAAACTGGGCACATGGCTGGTGGTGCAGGTGCCGGTATAAGCGCCCGGCAGACCGAAGATCACGACTTTGCGGCCCTTCAGTTTGGCGGCCATCGACACGCCCTCAGAGCCATTTTCGCCCATCACCAACAAGGTGGCATCCGGCAGGGCCGAGCCCACGGTAATCGTCATCTTCGTCATCCTCGCGTTGCGTTTCCTGCGAACAAGCATATAGGCTGACCGGGTCCAGTCGACCAGTGGGGGTAATGATGTCTGATGTCGTGGTGATCGGGGCGGGCCAAGCCGGGGCGGCCTTGGTGGCAAGGCTGCGCGCCGGGGGTCATGTGGGCAAGATCACCCTGATCGGGGCCGAAGATGCACCGCCCTATCAGCGCCCGCCGCTGTCCAAAGCCTATCTCATGGGTCAGATGGAGGCGGAGCGGCTGTGGCTGCGGTCTGCGGAATTCTATGTAGATCAAGATATTACCCTGCGTCTGGGCCAACCTGTCACTGCCATCGACGCCGCCACCCGCACGGTGACCGTGGGGGGCGAAACTATCCCCTACGACCAGCTTGCCCTGACCACCGGCTCGACACCCCGCCGTCTGCCTGCGGCCATTGGGGGGGATATGCAGGGGGTTTATACCGTGCGCACCCTGGCCGATGTCGATGCGATGAAGGCCGAATTTGCGCCCGGTCGCCGTCTTGTCATCGTCGGCGGCGGCTATATCGGGCTGGAGGCGGCTGCCGTGGCGGCCAAACTGGGGCTGGATGTCACCGTGCTGGAAATGGCCCCGCGCATCCTGCAACGTGTCGCGGCACCCGAAACCTCGGACTATTTCCGCGCCCTGCACGCAGCGCATGGCGTGAAAATCCTGGAATCCACTGGCCTTGACCGCCTGCTGGGCGAGGCCCATGTCACCGGGGCGCGTCTGGCTTCGGGCGCCGAAATCCCGGCCGATTTCGTGATTGTCGGTGTAGGCATCATCCCCGGCACGACCCTGGCCGAGGCAGCGGGTCTGGCGATTGAAAACGGCATCAAGACCGATGAACACGGCCGCACCTCGGACCCAAACATCTGGTCGGCGGGCGATTGCGCCTCTTTCCCTTGGAAGGGGGGGCGCCTGCGGTTGGAATCGGTCGGCAATGCCATCGAACAGGCCGAGGTGGTGGCCGACAACATCATGGGCGCTGCAACCCCCTATACCGCCCATCCGTGGTTCTGGTCCGACCAGTATGACACCAAACTGCAGATTGCGGGCCTGAACACCGGCTATGACCACATCGTCACGCGGGGGCCGGAAGGTGAGGCTGTCAGCTTCTGGTACTACCATGGCGACACCCTGCTGGCGGTGGATGCGATGAACGACCCCCGCGCCTATATGGTGGGGAAGCGTCTGATCGAGATGGGAAAATCCCCTGACCCTGCCGCCATCGCCGACCCCGCGACCCAGTTGAAAGCCCTGCTGAAGTAATGCGCATCATCGGCGGCCAATGGCGCGGCTTGCGACTGGCCGAAGTTGGCGCAGGCGACCCCGCCGCCCATTTGCGCCCCACCAGCGGCCGCGTGCGCGAGGCGATCTTCAACCTGCTCATCAACGGCGGCTACGGCGATCCGGTCACCGATGCCCGCGTGCTGGACCTGTTCGCCGGAACCGGCGCCTTGGGGTTGGAGGCATTGTCGCGTGGGGCCAGCACTCTGACCCTTGTCGATGACGGCCCCGCCGCCCGAACGCTGATCACCAAGAACATCGCCCTGTGCCGCACCACCGCCCAGCACCTGCGTCTGAACGCCACCCGCCTGCCCCCCAACCCCGGTTCGGCCCATAGCCTTGTCTTTCTGGACCCCCCTTATGGCAAGGGTCTGGGCGAAGCGGCCCTGCAATCGGCCCTGTCCGGCAACTGGCTGGCCCCCGAAGCCCTGGTGGTGTGGGAAGAGGGCACTGCCCTGCCCCCTCCCCCCGGGTTTGACCAACTGGACCAACGCCGCTATGGCGATACCCATGTCACCATCCTGAGGGCACCATGACACCAAAAGCCGTGATATTTGACTGTGACGGCGTGGTGATGGACAGCGAAGGCATGGCCTTTGATCTGTTGGCCGAACAACTGGCCCAGTATGGCCACCCGATGACACATACCCAGATGCGCACAATGTTTCTGGGCGGCACGATGCGCAGTTTCTGGGCTGCCGCGCGGGCAATGGGCGTGGCTCTGCCCGATGACTGGGTCGAGGGGCAATATGCCCGGATGTTTGCCAAACTGGCCGAACATACCCCGCTTATTCCGGGGATCGTGGCGGTGCTGGACGCTTTGGACGCCGCTGGCATCCCCTATGCGATGGGGTCGAACGGCCCCCTGCGCAAGATGGAAATCACGATGGGCCAGCACCCCGGCCTGCGTGAAAGGTTCCGGGGCCATATCTATTCGGCCCAGACCATGAACGCCCCCAAACCCGCGCCGGATGTGTACCTGCACGCCGCCGCCGCCCTCGGCGTGCCGCCTGCGGCCTGTGTGGTGGTCGAGGATTCGCTGTCAGGCGTTCGCGCCGCCTTGGCTGCGGGCATGCGGTGCTATGGCTTTGCATCCGAGGATGACGGGGCGGCCTTGGCGGAGGCTGGCGCTGTGGTGTTTCACCGGATGGCGGATCTGCCGGGGCTGATCGGGTTGCCGAGGTAGAGCGGAAAATTCAAATTTTCCGCATCGAAACCATCGATGGTTTCGGTACGATTTCTTCCAAGAAATCGTGCTTGCACAGGTTAAAATGCGGTTAACGAAAATGCGCAAACTATTGATATAAATGAAACTTATAGTCCTTTCACGCGTGAGACACCTTCAAACCCGCTTCGCATAGCGCACCGATGTTGGCCGATCAAACCCCGGATGCGCGCTGCGGCCCACCTCGGCGAAACCCAGGCCAAGATAGAAGCGGAGGTTTTCCTCCAACTCCACCCGGGTTTCCAGTTCCAACTCCGCCAACCCCATCTCCCGCGCCCGATCCTCGGCCCGGGCCACCATCAACCGACCCAGACCCCGGCCCTGCAAGACAGGCTCCACCGCCAGTTTCCCCAGATAAAGCGCCCCCGGGACCGGTTTCAGAACCATGCAAGCCACCGCAGGCTGGCCCAGAACCCAAACCTCGCCCGAGGCAGCCAGCCCCTGCGGGGTCAGGCGGTGCAACGACGACGGTGGATCAATCCGCCTCTCCATATAAGCGAAAGCACGGGCAATCAGCGCCAGCAGGGCGGGCCAGTCATAGGGGTCAGTCGCAAGGAAGGGCTGCATGGCGGCACCCTGCCCGGCCAACCCCTACCCGTCAAGCCGGTTGACTTGGCCGCGCCCCGGCCCAACAATGCGCCTCCACGATCCCCAAGGACCAGACCTTGCGCCTTACCCGCCTGCGCCTGAACGGCTTCAAAAGTTTTGTCGACCCCACGGATCTGGTGATTCAAGAGGGGCTGACAGGCGTGGTCGGCCCCAATGGCTGCGGCAAGTCTAACCTGCTCGAAGCGCTGCGCTGGGTGATGGGGGAAAACCGCTCGTCCGCGATGCGGGGCGCCAGCATGGACGACGTCATCTTCAACGGCGCCGCCAGCCGCCCCGCCCGGCATTTTGCCGAAGTGGCGATCATCATCGACAACGCCGACCGCCTTGCCCCTGCCGCGTTCAACGACGCCGACCAGATCGAGATTGTCCGCCGCATCACCCGCGACGCTGGTTCCGCCTTCAAAGCCAACACCAAGGAGGTGCGGGCGCGGGATGTGCAGATGCTGTTTGCCGATGCCTCGACCGGATCGCACAGCCCGGCTTTGGTGCGGCAAGGCCAGATCACCGAGTTGATCAATGCCAAGCCCAAGGCGCGGCGGATGATATTGGAGGAGGCGGCCGGGATTTCCGGCCTGTACCAACGGCGGCATGAGGCCGAGTTGCGCCTGACCGCCGCCGAAACCAACCTGACCCGCGTCGATGACGTGCTGGAAGCACTGGCGCAGCAACTGTCCCTGCTGACACGGCAGGCCAAACAGGCGGCACGGTACCGCGAGATCGGGGTGGAATTACGCCGGGCCGAGGGGATGCTGCTGTACACCCGCTGGCGCGAGGCCGAGATTGCCCGGGCCGAGGCTGATGGCGTGCTGCGGCAACGCCTGTCCCAAGCGGCCCAGTCCGAGGCTGCCGCCCGTGCCGCCACCAAAGCGCGCGAGGCGGCCGAGGACGCCCTGCCGCCTCGGCGTGAGGAGGAAACGGTTGCCGCCGCGATCCTGCAACGGCTGACCCTGCAACGCGCCGCGATTGACGCCGAGGAGGCCCGCGCCCGTCAGTCAGTTGAAACCCTGAAGGGCCGGATCAGGCAAATGGTATCGGACACAGACCGCGAACAGGCCCTGAACCGCGATGCGGGTGAGACGACCGGGCGATTGGAGTGGGAGATTGCCCAACTGGTCAAGGCCTCCGAGGGTCAGGACGAACGGCTTGCCGCCGCCGCCGAAGCCGCCCGCGCCACGGCGGCCGACCTCGGCCACCGCGAAGGGGCTCTGTCCCAGGCAACCGAGGATGCGGCACGGTTGGGCGCGCGCCACCAGTCAACCCAGCGCCTGCTGGCCGACTGCCGCACCACCATCGCCCGGGCCGAGGCGGAAACCGCCCGCGCCGAACAGGCCGCTGCCGCCGCAGACCTTGCCCTGCGCAATGCAGCCAACGCCTTTGCCGCCGCCGAACTGGCCCAATCCGCCGCCACCACCCTTGCGGCCGAGGCCGAGGCGACGCTGGTTGCCGCCGAAGAAGCCCGCGCCGCCACCCAAACCCGCGAGGCCGAAGCCCGCGCCGCCCGCTCCTCCGCCGAGGGGGAGGCGAATGCGATCCGCGCCGAAGTGGCCGCATTGGCCCGACTGGTTGCCCGCGAGGCACAGGCCGGCAACCAACTTCTGGACCGGCTGACCGTGGAAACGGGCTATGAGGCGGCATTGGGCGCCGCCCTTGCCGACGATCTGCGCGCACCCGAAATCGCAGGTGCCGTGCGCTCGGGATGGGTTTTGCTGGCCCCCTATGACACGCCGCAACCCCTGCCCGAGGGGACCATCCCCCTTGCCCGCCATGTGGGCTCCCCGGCGGTGTTGGACCGTCGTTTGGCCCAGACCGGTCTTGTGGCAGCCGCGGACGCGGCCCACCTGCAGGCGCAGCTTTTGCCGGGCCAGCGGCTGGTCAGCCGTGAGGGCGATCTGTGGCGCTGGGATGGCTATCGTTCGGGCGCGGAAGATGCCCCTTCGGCCGCCGCGCTGCGCCTGCGTCAGTTGAACCGGTTGGTGCAGTTGAAGCGCGATCTGGAGGAGGTGGCCGCCCGCGCCACCGGTGCCGCGCAGGCCCATGACGCCCTGCAAACCCGGCTGGGCAGCCTGTCACGGGCCGACCAACTGGCGCGCGAGGGGAGGCGGGCTGCGGACACACGCGTCACCGAAGCTGGCCGCGCTGCTGCCCGGGCCGAGGCTGACCGCTCCATCGCCCAAGGCAAGCTGGAAGCAGCGCATCTGGCACTGGCGCGCCATGCGGACGATGCCCGCGCTGCAGCGTCCCGTCTGGCCGAGGCCGAGGCGGCCTTGCAGGACCTTGGTGATCTGGATCAGGCGCGCACGGCCGTTGATGCCGCCCGGAGCGGGGTTGATGCGACGCGCGCCACAATGATGCAGGCCCGCGCCGCACATGACGAATTGCGGCGCGAGGGCGAAGCGCGCCTGCGCCGCAAGCAAGAGGCGACCAAGGAACTGTCTGGCTGGCGTCATCGCCTGGACACAGCCGAAAAGCGGATTGCCGAACTGGACAGCCGCCGTACCGAGGCGGAGACGGAACTGGCAGTAGCCGCCGCATTGCCTGCGGATCTTGCCACCCAGCGTGCTCAGGTGGTCGAGACGATCCAGACCGCCGAAGCCCGCCGCCGTTCCGCCGCCGATGCATTGGCCCTGACCGAAGCCGCCCTGCGGCAGGCCCAGGACCACGAACGCGACGCCGAACGCCAGGCATCCGAGGCGCGCGAAGCTCGCGCCCGGGCCGAGGCGCGCACCGAAGCCGCCCGGGACGCCACCCGGCTGGCCGCCG
>CAMDHB010000164.1 GCA_945897655.1 Pseudorhodobacter antarcticus | reverse complement strand
GTCATGAACCAGCAACAGGAAAAGATCGAAGGCGCGCCTCTGATCCGCCCCTCTACCACCGACCATCCGCTCTATGACCCGGTTGTCGAGGCGTGCCGCACGGTTTTTGACCCGGAAATCCCGGTCAACATCTTTGATCTTGGCCTGATCTACACGATTGACATCAACGATCAGGGCCAGGTCGGCATCGCCATGACCCTGACCGCCCCCGGCTGCCCCGTGGCTGGCGAAATGCCCGGTTGGGTCAGCGCCGCCGTCGAATCGGTTGCAGGTGTCAGTCATGTTGACGTGCAGATGACCTTTGATCCGCCTTGGGGGATGGAAATGATGTCCGATGAAGCCCGCCTTGAGATGGGGTTCATGTGACGCATTCTGTGACGTGAAACGCGTTCGCAGAACTTTCGTCTGGCCGAAATCCATGCCGAGTCTTTGATGCAAGATTTGTGACCAAGGCTTGGAAATCGTCGCATCCTGTCTTACCTTGGTAGCGAAGGAGAAATATCATGTTTGGCATCCCCGGCAAAGCGGCCGTCACCCTGACCCCAATGGCAATCCGGCAAATTGCCGGCCTCATGGCCGAAAAGGGCAGCGAGGGCCTGCGCATCGGCGTCAAGAAGGGCGGTTGTGCCGGGATGGAATACACGATGGACTATGTGACATCGGTCAATCCCCTGGACGAGGTTGTTGAACAGGACGGCGCGCGCGTGCTGATCGCACCGATGGCGCAGATGTTCCTGATCGGCACCGAAATCGACTACGAAGTTGACCTGCTGCATGCGGGCTTCAAGTTCCGCAACCCCAACGTCATTGATGCCTGCGGCTGCGGCGAGTCGATCAAGTTCAAGGACCAACCCGCCACCTAAGCCTAACGCGAATTCCGTCAGAAAAATCGCAAGACCCGCGATTTTTCTGCGAAAAATCTTCCCTCCCCGCGTCACACAGGCTACCCCCTCACACAGCGTAAGATGGAGGATGACATGCGGAAACTCGCCGCCGGAAACTGGAAGATGAACGGCCTGACCTCTGCCTTGGCCGAGGCGAAGCTGTTGGCCACGGCCTACCCCAACCCGGCCTGCGAAATCCTTCTTTGCCCGCCCGCCACATTGCTTGCGCCAATGGCCGCCGCCACAAACGGCAGCGCCCTTGCTGTGGGCGGACAGAATTGCCATCAGAACGCATCCGGCGCCCACACGGGTGACATCTCGGCTGCCATGCTGAAGGATGCAGGGGCCACTTACGTCATCCTTGGCCATTCCGAACGCCGCGCTGACCACGCCGAAACTTCCGCCCTGGTCAAGGCCAAGGCCCATGCCGCCCTGACCGCTGGCCTGACCCCCGTTGTTTGCATTGGCGAGACTGAGGCCGAACGTGACGCCGGTTCCACCCTTCAGGTGATCGGTGCCCAACTCGACGCATCCATCCCCGACGGGGCCACGGCGGCCACATTAGTTGTCGCCTACGAACCCGTCTGGGCCATCGGAACAGGCCGCACGCCAACCATTCCCCAGATCGCCGAAGTTCACGCCTTCCTGCGCGCCCGCCTGACCGGCCTGATCGGTCAGACCGAGGCTGCGGGCGTCCGCCTGCTCTACGGCGGCTCGGTCAAACCGTCCAATGCGGCCGAAATCTTTGCCGTCCCCCATGTGGACGGTGCCCTTGTCGGCGGAGCCAGCCTGAAGGCCGCTGATTTCGGCGCTATCATCGACGCCCTTTCAGCGTCCTGATCGCCGCAGCCACCAAAGATTGACCCCATGACCAGCCCCTCCCCCGCGCTTTCCATGAGCCCTTGGCGCGCGCATATGGTCTGCATGGCCGCCATGATCTGCTGGTCAACCGGCCTTCCGGCAAACACCTTCGTCATGCCCATCCTGAACCCCATGCCCTTGGCAGGCCTGCGCTTTTTGTTGGGCGCGCTGGTGCTTTTGCCCATCTGGCTTTGGCTCGATGGCTGGCAAAGCCTCAAACAGGCCAACTGGCGCAACGGGCTTGGCGCCGGGGCCGTGATCGGCGCTGGCGGCTGTCTGGTGATCCTGGGCCAGGCCTGGACCGACCCGGTCACGGTGGCCGTCATATCGGCCACCTTGCCCGTGGTGGGCCTTGCAACCGAAATTCTTCTGGACGCCCGCAAGCTGACCCTTGCCCTGCTGGTGGGCTTGGCCTTTGCGGTCGCGGGCGGCATTCTGGCACTGGGAACCCAGGCTACCGGCGTCAACTTCGGCCTCGGCGCCCTGCTCTGCGCCATATCCACGCTGTTTTACACCCTTGGCTCCCGCTGGACGATCACCGGCCTGCCCGGCATGTCGCATCTGGGTCGCTGTTCCATCACAATGATCGGCGGCGCCCTGTCCGCCTGCCTGATCTGGGCCGTGGCGCAACCCCTGGGCCTCAGCCAAGCCCCCGATTTCGGCGCGATGGGCACCCGCGAATGGTCCGCCCTGCTGATCTTTGTCGTGGGGTCTTTGGTCTTCAGCCAGATCCTGTGGGTCACGGCGGTTGACAGCCTTGGCGTCGGCATGGCGGCGCTGCACATCAACGCTACCCCGTTCTACGTGATGCTGATCGCCATGAGCTTGGGCGGCAGCTGGAACTGGTGGCAGGCTGGCGGGGCCGCATTGGTTGCCATCGGCGTGGTTGTGGCTCAAGGGCTCTGGCGCGGCAAAGCCTGACGTCTCACACGGGGGAACAGATGCACCACCTCAGCCAGTCGCCAACGGATGCCGCCTTCGTGCAAAACCCCTACCCGTTCTACGAACAGGCCCGCCGCCACGGCCCGTTCTTTCACTGGACAGATTATGATCTGGTCTGCACCGGCAATGCCGCCGCCTGCAACGCCATCTTCCGCGACCGCCGCTTTGGCCGCGAAAGTCCCGAACCCCTGCAATTCGCCCCCCACCTCGCCCCCTTCTACGCGGTCGAGGCGCATTCGATGCTGGAACTGGAACCACCACGCCACACCCGCCTGCGCTCCCTCGTCCTGCGCGCATTCACCTCACGCCGCATCGCCGCCCTGCAACCCGAAATCGCGACCCTGTCCCATCAGTTGATTGACGCCTTCCCGTCAGGCGATTTCGACCTGCTCGCCCAATTCGGCACCAAACTTCCGGTCATCATCATCGCACGCCTCCTCGGCGTTCCCGAAGACATGTCCGACGACTTGCTGCGCTGGTCCAACGCGATGGTCGGCATGTACATGGCAGGCCGCGACCGCGCCCGCGAAGACCGCGCCATCGCCGCGACCGAGGCTTTTGTGGCCTTCATGCGCCGCTATGTCGAGGAGCGCCGTGCCAAGCCCGCCGATGACCTGATCACCCACCTGATCGCGGCTGAGGCTGAGGGGGAGCGTCTCTCCACCGATGAGCTGATCACGACCTGCATCCTTCTCCTGAATGCCGGGCATGAGGCGACGGTCCACACCATCGGCAATGGCGTGAAAACCCTTCTGGAAACCGGCACGGTCGGGTCCCTATCCAATCCGGAGCCCGCCGTCGAAGAGATCCTGCGCTTTGATCCCGCCCTGCACATGTTCACCCGCTGGGCCTATACCGATGCCGAGGTTATGGGCCACACCTTCCGCCGTGGTGACCGCGTGGCGCTGCTTCTGGCCGCCGCCAACCGCGATCCGGCCCTATGGGATGACCCGGCGACATTCGACCCCACCCGTCTGGCCAAGCCGCATGTAACCTTCGGCGCGGGCCTGCATTTCTGCGTGGGCGCCCCCTTGGCCCGTCTGGAACTGCAAACGGCCCTGCCAATCCTGTTTGACCGGTTGCCCCGCTTGGCCTTGGCCGAAAAGCCCAGCTATGCCGATGTCTACCATTTCCACGGTCTGAAACGTCTGATGGTCCAGAACCGCTTGTAGGATGGGCAATCTGCCCATCCTGGTCCAAAGAACCTAGGCGAAGCCCTCAGGACCAGCGCAGTACAACATCCGCCGCCCGCGAGCCTTCTGTGACCCGCCGGATATTGGGCATGTCATTGCCGTCAATCCAGGCCCGCGCCGCCTCGGGCGTCTTGCCATAATGCGCCCAACGCGCCACCAATCGGCGGTCAAGCTCTGCCTCGGGCACATCAATCCATACTGTCATGTCGTACAGTGGCAGCGCCTCGGGCCACGGCGCTTCGTTCAGCAGCAGGTAATTGCCCTCAATCACCAGCAGCCGGTCGGCTGCGGTCACAATATCCGCCCCGGCCCGCGAAATCTCCAGATCGCGGTCAAACAGCGGAATGGCAACCTCGTCCTCACTCCGCAACCGCTTCAGCAGATGCAGAAACCCCCGCGCATCAAATGTGTCAGGCGCCCCCTTGCGGTCCCGCGCCCCCCGCGCATTCAGCACGGCATCGTCATAATGAAAGCCATCCATCGGCACCGCCTTGGCCCCAACGCCCAAGCGCGCCACCAGATCAGCCGCCAGCGTTGACTTGCCCGACCCCGGCGGTCCGGCAAGGGCGGTGATGAACCGCCCCTGCCCCGCCCTGCGGCGAATCTCCAATGCCAGATCGTCCGGTGTCATGCGGCCTCGGTTATGCCTTCCGGCAGCTTTGCGCCGGTCATGAAGGCCACCGCGTCCGACATCGAATAATCCTTGGGATTGATCACGCACAGCCGCTTGCCCAAGCGGTGAATGTGAACCTGGTCACACACCTCGAACACATGGGGCATGTTGTGGCTGATCAGAATGATCGGAATCCCCCGCGCCCGCACATCCCGGATCAGTTCCAGAACCCGGCGCGATTCCTTCACGCCCAGCGCCGCCGTAGGCTCGTCCAGGATCACCACCTTGGAGCCAAACGCCGCCGCCCGTGCCACCGCCACACCCTGCCGCTGACCACCCGACAGCGTCTCCACCGCCTGATGGATGTTCTGGATCGTCATCAGCCCCAACTCGCTCAGCTTTTCACGGGCGAACTTCTCCATCCGCGGCCGGTCCATCTGGCGGAACACCGACCCCATGATCCCGGGCTTGCGCCATTCGCGACCCAGAAACATGTTGTCGGCAATCGACAAGGCGGGCGACATGGCCAGGTTTTGATAAACCGTTTCAATCCCCAACTTGCGCGCATCCTCCGGCCCGTTGAAATGGACGGCCTTGCCGTCCAACTCGATGGTGCCGTGGTCCGGGATCACAGCACCCGACAGCGCCTTGATCAGCGTCGATTTGCCCGCGCCGTTATCCCCGATGACACCCAGAATTTCCCCCGGCATCAGTTCGAAATCGGCCCCCGACATGGCCACAACGGTGCCATAGCGTTTCAGCAACCCACGAGCCTTCAGGATCGGTTGAACAGCACTCATTGCGACGCCCTCCGCAGCCATTGATCCAAAGCAACGGCGATGATCACCAGGCACCCTGCCGCGAACATCTGCCAATAGTCATCCACACCCGCCAGGGACAGCCCAGTGTTGAACACACCCACGATAAACGCCCCCAGAACCGACCCGATGATCGACCCGCGCCCGCCGAACAACGACGTGCCGCCAATCACCACAGCGGTGATCGAGGCCAGGTTGACCGTGTCAAACGCTATGGGCGAGACCGAGCCGACCCGACCAATCGCGATCCAGGCGGTAAAGCCGCAGATCAGCCCTGCCACAGCATAGACCGAAATCAACACACCGTTGACCCTGATGCCCGACAGCATCGCCGCATCCGGGTCATCCCCGATGGCATGCACATGCCGCCCCCAGGCCGTATGGTTCAGCACATACCACAGCACCGCGGCCAGCAGGATCAGCGTAATCCCGCCATAGGAAATCGACGCCCCGCCAAAGTTGAAACCCTGCCCGAACCACAAAAGGCTCGGGGCCTGCGCCTCGATATCCACGTTCCGGATCGATTCCGACCCCGAATACCACAGCTTCAGCGCGTTGAAGATTGACAGCGTGCCCAGCGTCACAATGAATGGCGGCAGCTTCATGCGTGCAACCAGCAGGCCGTTGACCAAGCCCATCAGCGCTCCAAAGGCAATCCCGATGATGATGGCAAATCCAACCGGAATGCCCGTGATCACCGCCAGATTGCCCATGATCAGCGATGACACCACCAGAATGGCCCCAACCGACAGGTCAATCCCCGCCGTCAGAATGACCAGCGTCTGCGCCAGTGCGATAAAGCCCGTCACCGTCACCTGTTTCAAAATGGTCGACAGCGCGCCAATCCCCAGAAACCGTGGCGCGATGATCGAAAACGCCGCGATCGAGATCAGCAGCACCAGCGCCGGGATCATCGTGGGGTAATTGCGCAGATAGCCGCGCAGGACATGGACAAAGGACTTGTCGTCCCGTTCGAAATTGGCCACCGCCGTATCGGCCTTGGCCAGCGTCGCCTCATAGTCCGAAATGGTCTTGGTTGGTGCGTCAGGTGCGCTCATCGCTACGGCTTCCCCCCGGTGCATATATGTGACGTGGCTTGCGGCCCTCGTCTAATGAGAAGGGCGACTGTAAAGCCGCCCTTCCGTTAATCAAGTCTGAAGTTCAGGCCCATTCGGACCCGATGATCTTAGCCCCAGCAGAGAGCGGTGCCTTCGGTGGTGTCGATCGACGGAACGCCTTCAGCAGGCTTGTCGGTGACCAGGTTCACACCGGTGTTGTAGAACGACAGACCTTCGGTCACGGCCGGCTTCGTGCCGTCCTTGGCGAAAGCAGCGATTGCGTCGATGCCCAGTGCGGCCATCTTCAGCGGGTACTGCTGCGAGGTCGCGCCGATGACGCCCGACTTGACCGAAGCCACGCCCGGGCAGCCGCCGTCAACCGAAACGATGATCGCCTGACCTTCTTTGCCAGCGTTCTTCAGGGCCTGATAGGCACCTTCAGCAGCGGGCTCGTTGATCGTGTAAACCACGTTGATGTCCGGGTCCTTGGCCAGCAGGGTTTCCATCGCGCGCAGACCGCCTTCAGGGTTCGCGTCCGAGGTTTCGTGGCCGATGACGCGCGGGTCGGTTTCCGAACCCATCACGGTCAGATCGGGAACTTCGATGCCGAAGCCAACCAGGAAGCCGGTGTCGCGGGCGACGTCGACCGAGATGTTGTCCTTGTTGATGTCCAGCATTGCGATCTTGGCAGTCGCAGCGCCTTCACCCATCGTTGCCGCAGCCCACTTGCCGATCAGCAGACCAGCTTCGAAGTTGTCGGTTGCAAAGGTGATGTCCTGGGCTTCAGCGTCAGCCAGGGGGGTGTCCAGTGCGATAACCAGGATGCCAGCAGCGCGGGCGTCCTTCAGGGCGGGGCCAACGCTGTCGTTCGACGGCGTGATCAAGATACCCTTGGCGCCAGCAGCGACGCAGTTTTCGATGGCGGTGATCTGCGGTGCAGCGTCGCCGTCTTTTTCACCGGCATAAGCCTGGAAGTCCAGACCAGCGGCGGTAGCAGCAGCCTCAGCGCCCTCTTTCATTTTCACGAAGAAGGGGTTGGTGTTGTTCTTGGTGATCAGGCAAGCCAGATCCGCAGCCGAAGCAGCACCAGCCAGCACGGTCAGCGCAGCAGCGCCCAAAAGGGCAGCTCTAAATTTCATTGGTAGTCCTCCCAAGGGTGAAGGGGATGGTCCCCCGTTAGCAA
>CAMDHB010000163.1 GCA_945897655.1 Pseudorhodobacter antarcticus | reverse complement strand
CCGGTCTTTTCATCCGTCGCCACATACTCGGTATTGATGAACTTGCCCTTGCCGCGCACGAACCCTTCGGCATGCATCAGGGGTGTCCCCTCAGGTGCCGACTCATTGCATGGCCACTGGACCGAGCCCATCGTCTCCAGCTTCTCATAGCTCACACCCGCAAAGGACGGCGTCGTCATCGCAATTTCATCCATGATTTGAGAGGGATGCGTATAGTTCCACCCCGCCCCCATCTCATTGGCCAGCATCATGGTCACTTCCCAATCCTCATAGCCATTGCGCGGCGCCATCACCTTGCGCACCCGGTTGATCCGGCGCTCGGCATTGGTAAAGGTGCCGTTCTTCTCCAGGAACGTAGAACCCGGCAGGAAGACATGGGCATAATTCGCCGTCTCGTTCAGGAACAGGTCATGCACGATGACACAGTCCATCGCGGCCAAACCGGCGGCCACGTGCTTTGTGTCCGGGTCCGACTGCAGGATATCCTCACCTTGGCAATACAAGCCCTTGAAGGTTCCCTCAACCGCTGCATCCAGCATGTTGGGAATCCTTAACCCCGGTTCGTTATCAATCTTGACACCCCAGGCCTTCTCAAACACGTCCCGAACCGCCTCACCCTTGACGTGGCGATAGCCCGGCAATTCATGCGGGAAAGACCCCATGTCGCAGGACCCCTGCACGTTATTCTGGCCGCGCAGCGGGTTTACGCCAACGCCCGGCCGTCCGATATTTCCGGTCAGCATCGCCAGGTTGGCAATACCGATCACCGTGGTCGAACCCTGGGAATGTTCAGTCACACCAAGGCCATAGTAGATCGCCCCGTTGCCGCCCAGCGCGTAAAGCCGTGCCGCCTCTCGCACCGTCTCGGCCTTCACACCCGTCAGCAGTTCGGTCGCCTCGGGCGAGTTCTGCGGCAGCGACACGAACTCGGCATAATCGCTGAATTCATCCCAATCGCAGCGTTCCCGAATGAACGCTTCATTAAAGACTCCTTCGGTCACAATTACATGCGCCAGTGCGGTAACGATGGCCACATTCGTGCCCGGTGTCAGAGCGAGATGGTGCTGCGCCTTGATATGCGGGCTTTCCACGATATCCGTCCGACGCGGATCGACTACAATCAGTTTCGCGCCCTTGCGCAACCGCTTTTTCAGGCGTGATGCAAACACCGGGTGCCCATCCGTCGGGTTCGCCCCGATGATGATGACGACATCGGTATGCTCTACGGAATCAAAGTCTTGCGTGCCGGCACTTGTGCCGAAGGTCTGACCCAGACCGTAGCCTGTGGGCGAATGGCAGACCCGTGCGCAAGTATCCGTATTGTTGTTCATGAACACGGCGCGGGTCAGTTTCTGAACCAGATACGCCTCTTCGTTGGTGCAGCGGGACGAGGTGATGACCCCAACCGACTTCTGCCCATGCTTCTCGATGATCCCCTTCATCCGCGCTGCGGTGAATGCCATCGCCTCGGGCCAAGATACTTCGGTCCAGGGATCGTTGATCGACTCGCGGATCATCGGGTTCAGGATGCGGTCCTTGTGACTGGCATAGCCATAGGCGAAGCGACCCTTGACGCAGGAATGCCCCCGGTTGGCCTTGCCGTGCTTGTAGGGCGTCATCCGCACCAACTCGTCACCGCGCATCTCGGCCTTGAAGCTGCACCCGACACCGCAATAGGCGCAGGTGGTGATCACAGAATGCGACGGCGTGCCGATGTTGATGATGGATTTTTCCTGCAGCGTCGCCGTCGGGCAGGCCTGAACGCAAGCCCCGCAAGACACGCAATCGGAAGCAAGCGCCGTGTCGGATTTCGCGCCGAAAGACACGCGACTGTCAAAACCGCGACCTTCGATGGTCAGCGCGAAAGTGCCTTGGACCTCTTCGCAGGCCCGCACACAGCGCGAACAGACGATGCATTTCTGCGGATCATAGCTGAAGTAAGGGTTTGAATCATCTCGCGGAATATACAGCGGGTTCGCCTTGCCCGACGTGTCGCGCGCCCGGAAATGCGTATCAACTGCCTCATACCGCACATCGCGAAGGCCAACCGCACCGGCCATATCCTGCAATTCACAGTCACCATTCGCACTGCACGTCAGGCAGTCCAGCGGGTGGTCCGAGATGTAAAGTTCCATCACCCCGCGCCGCAATTGTTTGATCTTGGCCGTCTGGGTATGCACCTTCAGGCCGGGTGCCACCGGCGTCGTGCAGGACGCCGGGGTGCCATTGCGGCCCTCGATTTCCACCAGACACAACCGGCAGGACCCGAACGCATCAATCGAGTCGGTCGCACACAGTTTCGGCACCTGAATGCCCGCTTCTGCAGCGGCCCGCATGATACTGGTGCCTTCAGGAACGGTCACCGGGAAGCCGTCGATGGTCAAAGTGACCATTTGTTTGGATTTCGCCGCAGGCGTGCCAAAGTCGCGGTCGGGGATGATGAAGTCTTTCATTCGGCGGCCTCTTTCACAGCAAAATCGTCGGGGAAATGGGTCAGAGCGGATAGCACGGGATAGGGGGTGAATCCCCCAAGCGCGCACAGCGATCCGGCCTTCATCGTGGCGCAGAGGTCAGTAAGCAACGGGATTGCAGACGCGTCACCGCGTGCAATCCGGTCCACGGTTTCGACCCCGCGCACAGCACCAATCCGGCAGGGGGTGCATTTGCCACAGGATTCTATCGCGCAGAATTCCATGGCAAATCTGGCTTGGGACAACATGTCTGCGCTGTCATCGAACACGGTCAGACCGGCATGGCCGATCAAGCCATCCTTGCCCGCAAACTCTTCATAGGCGAAGGGCGTGTCGAACAGGCGGCGCGGGAAATAGGCACCCAAGGGTCCGCCCACCTGCACGGCCTTGACCGGGCGGCCCGTCAGCGTGCCGCCACCAATGCCATCAACGATATCGCCCAGCGACACGCCGAATGCACATTCGTAAAGACCGCCGAACCGCACATTCCCGGCGATCTGCAGCGGGATGGTGCCACGCGACCGGCCAAGGCCAAACGCCTGATAGAACGCTGCCCCCCGCTCCATGATCACCGGCACGGTTGCCAAGGAAATCACGTTGTTCACTACGGTCGGTTTGCCCATGAACCCTTCCAGTGCGGGCAGCGGCGGCTTGGCACGCACCACGCCGCGCTTGCCCTCCAGGCTGTTCAGCAGCGACGTCTCCTCGCCACAGACATAGGCCCCGGCGCCAACCCGCACTTCCATGTCAAACACCCGGCCCGAGCCCAGAACCGATGTACCCAGCACACCCTCGGCGCGGGCCAGCACAATCGCCTGTTCCATCACCCGGATCGCGACCGGGTATTCCGAACGGATATACACAAATCCCTTCACTGCCCCGCAGGCCAGCCCCGCAATCGCCATCCCTTCGATCAGCGTGAAGGGATCGCCCTCCATCAGCATCCTGTCGGCAAAGGTGGCACTATCCCCCTCATCCGCGTTGCAGACGATGTATTTGCGGTCGGCCTTGGCCTCGGACACGGTTTTCCACTTGATCCCCGTCGGGAAGCCCGCCCCGCCACGGCCCCGCAAGCCAGACGCCGTCACTTCGGCCACCACAGCCGCAGGCTCCATGCCCACCGCCCGTTGCAGGCCAACCAACCCGCCATGCGCCCGGTAATCGGCCAGCGAAAGAGGGTCAATCACACCCACCCGGGCAAAGGTCAGACGGGTCTGCCCTTTCATCCACGACAGATCCTCGGTCAACCCCAAGGCTTTGGGATGCTTTGACAAATCGCCAAACAGCCCCGGCACGTCCTCCACCGTCATTGGCCCGAATGCCATCCGGCCGGCATCCGTTTCCACCTCGACCAGCGGCTCCAGCCACACCATGCCGCGCGACCCGTTGCGCACAACCTGCGCCCGGTCGCCGATCGCCGCTACGACCTCATCCGCGCCCAGGGCTACGGCTGCGGAATCCAGGGGTACATAAATCTTCATCCCCGCACCCCCGCCAAGACCGCATCGACCCGCGCTTCATCCACCCGGCCCATCAGCCGCCCGTCGACCATCGCCGCAGGCCCGCAGGCGCACAGGCCCAGACAGAACACCGGCTCCAGCGTCACGCCGTCCGCAGATGTCCCATGCCAATCCACCCCTAACGCCCGTTTCGCATGGGCCGCCACCCGGTCGGCCCCCACGGCCTGACAGGCCTCGGCCCGGCACAGTTTCACTACATGCGCGCCCGCCTTGTGATCGCGGAAATCGTGATAGAACGACACCACGCCATGAACCTCGGCCTTGGAGATGTTCAGCGCCTTGGTAATCTGCGGCTGCACCTCTTCGGGCACATAGCCAAACTCGGCCTGAATATCGTGCAGAATGGGCAAAAGCGCGCCTTCGCGGCCAAGGTGGCGGTTCAGAATTTCGCCAACCGCAGCAGGCATATCGTGGGTCATGGGGCAGATCTCCGGATTCCTTGCCGGGCATACGCCTTTTGATAGAATAATCAATATCGATGAACCGTCATTCCATAGGGAAAACCTATCAACCCCTCAACCGCCCGGCCTCTTCCATCAGCGCGGCCAGAACCGGGGTCTGCGGGTCATGTCGGGCCGTAATCAGCCCCACCAGATGCTCGGCCTCCGGCTCGATGATCGGGATGGACCGCAACTCGCCAAACATCGCGCCCAGTTTCATCGGCACGACCGAGGCCCATTTGCCGGTTTTCACATGGGCCACCAGGGCGATGGTTGAATTCGACTCGACCGTCGGCACCACCCGCGCCCCCACCCCCGCCAGATGCTGGTTCACGATCCGGCGATTTTGCATATCCGCCGTCAGCAGGCACAGTGCCTCAGTCGCCACCTCGGCCCAAGTCACCTGCGCCCGCTCGGCCAACTCGGTCCCCGGCGCGCAGAGAAACCGGTAAAATTCGGTATACAAGGGCACCTGAGTCACCCGGCCCAGCGGCTCATTGTCCAGATAGGTCAGGCCCGCGTCCAACTCCAGACTTTCAATCCCCGCCAGAATCTCGGCACTGGTGCGCGACAGCACCGTCACCCGCACATTCGGATGCCGCGCCACAAAGGGCCCCGTCAGGTCGGCCACCATCGGCAGGGCGGTCGGGATCACCCCCAGCCGCAGATTGCCCGACAACCCGCGATGCACCGTCCGCATCTCATCCTTCAGCGCCCGCATGTCGGCCACGATGCGGCGCGCCCAGTCCAACACGCGCTGCCCTTCCGGCGTCAGGCCCTGAAACCGGCTGCCGCGAAACACCAGTTGAACGCCCAACTGATCCTCCAACTGCCGGATGGCGGAGGAGAGCGAGGGTTGCGTCACCCCGCACACCTCGGCCGCGCGGCCAAAGTGTTTTTCGGCCGCCAGCGCAATGAACATTTCCAGCTTGTCGATCATCCCCACAGTAAGGCGAATTCCGCCCTTGCCCGCAAGCCTTGGCAGACTTACCTGTTGGCCATGAAAATCAGCATCCCCTTTATGAACAAACCGCCGCTGGTCAACGTCATCCGACTGAGCGGCAGCATTGGAACCGGCTCCCGCAGCCTGTCGGACGCCAGTCTGGCCCCCCTGATCGAACGCGCCTTCAGCCGGGGAAAACCCGTGGCTGTGGCCTTGCAGATCAACTCCCCCGGCGGGTCGCCCGTGCAGTCCAGCCTGATTTCCGCCCGCATCCGCCGCTTGAGCGAGGAAAAGAACATCCCCGTCCACGCCTTTGTCGAGGATATGGCGGCATCCGGCGGCTATTGGCTCGCCTGTGCCGGCGATCAGATCTGGGTGGATCCGTCATCCCTCGTCGGCTCCATCGGCGTCATCTTCGCGTCCTTCGGTTTCCCCGACCTGATGGCACGGCAAGGCATCGAACGCCGCGTCGTCACCGCAGGCCGCTCCAAGAGCTTAGCCGATCCCTTCCTGCCACAAAAGCCCGAGGATATCGACCGCCTGAAAGCCATCCAGACCCCGATTCATGAGGCCTTCATCGTCCATGTCAAAGCCCGGCGTGGGGCGCGTCTTGCCGATGCTGATCTGTTCAACGCCGATATCTGGGTGGGCCAGCAATCGGTCGATCTGGGTCTGGCCGACGGCGTCACCCATCTGGTGCCCAAGATGAAGCAACTTTACGGTGACAAGGTCCGCCTTGTGCCGCATGGTCAAAAGCGCAGCCTTTTGTCCCGGTTCGGCCTGAACCTGGCCGAGGATGCCTTGGCCACCATCGAAGAACGCGCACTTTGGGCGCATTACGGGTTGTAACATGCTCAAGATCGCCATCGTCTTTCTGCTGCTGATCGTGGGCGTGTCCATGCTGGGCAGCACCGTGGTGAAATTCCTGCGCGGGCCAAAACCCCCGCCCAGCCTGAACGCCACCAACGCCAAATGCGGCAACTGCGGCCGCCCCGTTAAGGGCACTGCGCCCTGTGTTTGCGGCAAGGGATAAGGACGGCACCATGAAGGCACTTGTCACCGGGGCCGCCCGCCGCATCGGGCGCGAGATGGCGCTGTTTCTGGCACGGCGCGGCTATGACGTGGCCGTGCACTACGACCGCTCCGCCGCCGATGCCGACCAGACCGTGGCCGACATCACCGCCCTTGGCCGGCATGCCGTGGCCCTGCAA
The DNA here is from genome assembly GCA_945897655.1 of Pseudorhodobacter antarcticus. Lineage (GTDB taxonomy): Bacteria > Pseudomonadota > Alphaproteobacteria > Rhodobacterales > Rhodobacteraceae > Stagnihabitans. The sequence continues at coordinate 968 of CAMDHB010000163.1, read as the reverse complement.
GCTGACCTCCTGGACGAGGACGCCCTGGCAGACCTGATTCCCCGGGCAATTGCCGCCCTTGGTGGCCCTTTGACGGTGCTGATCAACAACGCCTCGATATTCGAATATGACAACATCACCACCGCCACACGAAAATCCTGGGACCGCGCCATTGGCTCCAACCTACGCGCGCCCTTCGCGCTGACCCAAGCCTTCGCCGCCCAGTGCCCCCCCGCCTTGACCGTTGAAGGCGAGCCTGTGGCCCAAGGCCTGATCCTGAACATGATCGACCAGCGCGTGTTGAAACCAACGCCGGAATTCATGACGTATTCGCTGGCCAAGATGGGTCTGCACGCCCTGACCCGCACCTCTGCCCAAGGCCTGGCCCCCCATATCCGCGTGAACGGCATCGGCCCCGGCCCCACCGTTCAGGGTGCCCGCCAAAGCGACAGCCACTTTGCCCGCCAGCGCGCCGCCACCGTTCTGGGCCGTGGTGCCAGCCCCGCCGATGTCTGCGCCGCTGTAGGATTTTTCATAGATTCGCCCGCAGTGACAGGTCAGATGATCGCCGTCGATGGGGGCCAACATCTGGCTTGGGCGACCCCCGATGTGCTTGGGGTCGAGTAGCGGAATGTCAACCCTTCCCAAGTTGTGCACTTCGGGCCACCTTGTCACGAACCCGTCACAAATTTCCTAGGCTTATCAGGGATTTGCCGATCGCGCATAAATCTTTCATTTGTTTTCAATACCTTGCAATGTCGCCTAAAATTTGGGCAGATCGAGGAAGGGGGCAGAAAACAAGGGAAATTCGTCGTTCCTGAAAACTTCTCCGCAAGGTTATCCACAGAAAGAGTGGACAGCTTTTCTCTTGCCAGCAGCCCTCCTATCATTGCAGCCACGCCCAGAATCGCCCCCGCCCGAGGAAAGCCACAACCGTGACCACGCCCGCCCCCCCGCCCACCGGCCATGAGGTGATCCAAGCCTATCTC
>CAMDHB010000162.1 GCA_945897655.1 Pseudorhodobacter antarcticus | reverse complement strand
GAAGTTGATGACCAGAAACGCCATCATGAAGGAAATCGGGATCGACAGGCCGATCATGATCGCCGGGCGCACACCCAATGCGGCAATGCACATGACCAGAACCAGCACGACGGCGGTCAGAACCGCCGCCTCCAGCGTGCGGTACAGGTTCTTGGTGCTGACCGACTGGTCCAGCAGGAAGGAATGGCCCACACCAGCAGGCCAAGCCTTGACCACGGTTTCGGTGGCGGCGTGGATCTGGTCCGACACCTCGATGATATTGGTGCCCAGACGCTTGGTCACATCAATCGTGATGGCGGGTGAGCCGTTGACATAGGCGTATTCCGTCGCGTCCTTGAAGGTGCGGGTGATGGTCGCCACATCGCCAAAGGTCACCACCGTATCGCCCACCGTTTTCAGCGGCAGATCGAACAGGTCCTTGGCATCATTAATCAATCCGGGCACTTCGACACTGAAGGCACCCTTGCCATTGTCCACCGTGCCGCCCGCAACCATCATGTTGTTGCGGGCCAGCGCGTCAAACAACTGGCCAGCGGTCAGGTCATAAGCCTCCAGATGCAGCTGGTCGATGCGGACTTCCAGCACCTCATCCCGGGTGCCGCGCACTTCGACGGTTTGCACATCGGGCAGGTCCTGCAAAACGTCTTTCAGCTCATTCGCGCGGCTGATCAGCGTGCGTTCAGGCACATCGCCATAAACGGCAACCGACAGAACGGGCCGGTCGGTGAACGAGATTTCGTTGATGCTGGGTTCATCGGCATCGGCGGGCAGTTCGCCCACGACCCCGTCCAGCTTGGCGCGAATATCGCTCAGCGCCTCATCCTTGTCGGTATCAACCGAAAACTCCAGAAACACCGACACATGGCCCTGCGACGCGGTTGTGGTAATGTTTTCCAACCCGTCCAGATTGTCCAACCGGTCCTCGACCGGCTTGCCCAGCAGTTCGACGGCGTCCGACGGCGAAATGCCGGTCTGGCTGACCGAGACATAGAAGTAGGGGATGTCGATGGACGGAAAGCTTTCCTTCGGCATGGATTGATAGGCAACCCCACCGCCGATCAGCAGCATTGCCATGATGGCTAGCACCGCCCGAGGCATGCGCAGAACACTTTCGATGAAGTTTACCATGGCTTCGCCCTACTCATTCAACCCGCGTTGCGTCAACCTGCTGGCCTTGCGCCACATATTCCTGCCCCAGCACGATGATATCGGTCTTGGCGGGCAGGCCCGTCACCCAGACACCATCGATGCTGTCTTGCAGGATGGTGATCTTGTGGAACACCACCTTGCCATCCTCGACCGATTGCACACCCAGATCGCCGTTGGAGTCCAGCGTCATGACAGACTGGGGCAGCAGATGGGCGGGTATGGTACCCAAAGTCACCGTCGCCTCGGCGGTCAGCCCATCCTTGATGCGGCCTTCGGGGTTGGGAAACTCGATCTCGACCGCGAAACTGCGGGTGGCGGGGTCCGAACTGACGGCGATGTAGGTTACGCGGCCCTTGGCCGTGGCGCCGTTGATCGTCTTGATCTCGGCCTCCAACCCCAGCTTGGCCAGATCAATCCGCGACTGCGGCACGGCGCCCACAAACAGCATCGGGTCCAACTGCACGATCGACGCACAGGTGCCCCCCATCGACAGCATGTCGCCCACCTTGGCCAGCGGGCGCTGAATGGCCCCCGGCACGGTCGCACGGATTTCGATGTCCGACAGATCGACCATCGCCTTTTCCAGTGCAACGGTCGCCGCCTCGTGGTTGGCCTCGGCGGCTGACAGGGCCGCCGCAAAAGCCTCACCGCTGTTGGCCGAAGCCAGATCCTTGGCCCGCAGAGCCTCGTTTGTTTTCAGATCGTTGCGCGCTTTGGTCAGGGCGGCATCCGCCTGGGCCAGGGCCGCCTTGGCCTGATTGACCCCAGCCTGACGCGTGCCCGCGTCCAGCGTGCACAACAGATCGCCCTGCGCGACGACCTGCCCTTCGACCACGGCCACCGACAAGACCGTGTCCGATGTCTTGGCCACCGCCGCGACAGAAGCCTTGGCCGCCGTCTGCCCGCGCAGCGCCACCTTCATGGGCATCGGCTGCACCGTATAGGTCCGCGTCCGCACCGACCGTGACGGCCCGGCATCCTTGGCCGCCGCCGCATTGCGCTCGGCAATCGACAGCGCGGGGTCAGCCGCCCCTTCCGCCTCATGATGCTCCAGCGCCAGGCCGGACCCTTCGACCGCCGATGTCAGCGGGCCACCGTCCTTGCCCTCCAACGCCTCGACCACCGACTTTTCGCCCTCTTCCGGGCCCTTGCCGCCTTGGACCAGAATGCCTGTCAGGAACCAACCGGCAAAGATGACGATCAGGATCAGGGCCAATCCATAAGATTTGAAAACACGCATGGTCGGCCAAGGCTCCTTGGGCACGTAAGGGAAATCAGGCTTGTAACCTGTAATTGTGTCATATGTACGCAGATCGGCGGAATTGCCAGCCCTTGCAGGCTATTGCCTTCTGCCCGCAGCCGCAATTCAATGGCTTTGCCCGTTTTTGCATCCGCCATCGCCCCAGAAAGCCCCAGAAAGCCAACCCCATGCCCACCGTGCTGACCATCGGAAGCCTGCATTACGACATCATGATCGAAGCGACCGCCCTGCCGCGTCGGGATGAAACCGCAGTCGGGTCACGCTGGTATCCCAAATTCGGCGGCAAGGGTGGCAATCAGGCCGTGGCTGTGGCCAAGGCTGGCGGAATCAGCCGCATGGCCGGGGCCGTTGGGGATGACGACTTTGGCACGTTCCTGCAGGATGGGTTGCAGCGCGGCGGGGTGGGCGAAGGCCATGTCGCCACCATCCCCGGCATCGGCTCGGGGATGAGCGTCGCCATTCTGGACAGCAACGGTGACTATGCCGCCACCATCGTGTCGGGTGCCAATCTGCACATCGCCCCCGCTGCCCTGAATGACCCCACCCTCTGGCAGGATGTGGCCATCCTCGTCCTGCAAAACGAAATCCCCGACGGCACCAACCTCGCCGCCGCCACCCAGGCTCGCGCTAGGGGCATCCCGACCCTCCTGAACGCCGCCCCCTATCGCCCGATGACCCCAGAGTTGGCCGCCGTGATCGACATTCTGGTCGTGAACGCGGTCGAGGCTGAGATGCTGGGCACCGCCCCCGTCACCGATCTGACTAGCGCGGCTGAGGCCGCCGCAACTCTTGCCCCCCGCTTTGCCACGGTGATCGTCACCGCTGGCAGTGCCGGGTTGGCCTGCGCGGGGCAGGGGGGCCCCTTCACCGTGCCAGCCGAGCCGGTCAAAGCTGTCAGCAGCCACGGCGCAGGCGATGCCTTCATCGGCACACTGGCGGCGACCTTGGCCAGTGGTCAACCTTTGCAGGCCGCCTGTCAGGCGGCATCACAGGCGGCGGCCCGCCATGTCGCGGGGCTTTGACCCCCCCCCACCGATTGCAGTTTTTTTACGCTCCCCTGCCATATCTGGTGGAACAGCGTTTGAAACGGCGTTAGGCATGCATCAACTCCGATTCAGCCTGCCAGTCTGCCAAGAACGGGCCCGACGTGACCACCGAAATCCCAATGCCGAGCCGCCCGCATGAGGTTATGGCCATCGCAGACGCCAAAAGCTGGGGTGCGGGTCTGCACACCATCTGGCGCATCACCAAGATTGCCTTTCTGACCCCGTGGCAGGTGGTCTTTGCCATCGTCGCCACGCTGATTTCGGCGGCCATGCAACTTCTGATCCCCCGCCTTCTGGGGCAGGCCATCGACCAGACCCAGCTTCTGGCGGGCAGCAATGCCGAAGCCGCCCGCGATGCCTTGATGACGACGGCCCTGTTGGTTCTGGTCGTCTCGGTCGTGCGAGGGGTGTTCACGACCTTTCAGAACTACTTCTCGGAAGCGGTCAACCACACCACGGGCGTCGAGTTGCGGATGCAATACTATGCCCAGGTCCAGAAACTCAGCTTCGGCTTTCACGATTCTGTCCATTCGGGCGATCTGATCACCCTTGGCCTGCTGGACCTAGACGGCGCGCGCCAGTTCTTTTCCACCGGTCTGGTGCGGTTGGTTCTCTTGACCGTGCTGATCGGCTTTGGCGGCACCATGCTCTTGCGGATAGATTTCGTGCTGGGGCTGATGGCCCTCAGCTTCGTGCCCATCGTGGGCTGGTTCTCCTCGGTCTCGCAGCTTCGCCTTCGGCTGACATGGCGCGATCTGCAAGACCGTATGTCGGTTCTCAGCCGCGTGATGGAGGAGAATTTGGCCGGCATCCGTGTCGTGCGGGCCTTTTCGGCGGCAGACCACGAAATGGGCAAGTTCGATGTGGCCTCCGCCGCCGCCCTTGAGCTGGCGCACGAGCGGGTCGACATCCGGGTGCGGTCCACCAGCATCATGTCGCTGGCCTTCGTGGCGGCGCTGGGGTTGGTCCTGTGGGTCGGCGGCAACAAGGTCATGGCGGGTGAAATGACCGTAGGCACGCTGACCGCGTTCCTGACCTTCATGACCATCCTGCAAATGCCGGTGCGCCAACTTGGCCTGCTGGTCAACTCCTTCGCCCGCACGTCCACCTGCGGTGCCCGGGTCTTTGCCTTCCTCGATCTGGACCCGGCGGTGCAAGACAATCCGGGGGCCAAGGATTTGCAGGTCTCCAAGGCCGAACTGCGCTTCGAAGGCGTCGATTTCGCCTACCCCAGCGCGCCCGAGGCACAGGTTCTGTCCGGCCTGACCTTCACCGCCCAGCGCGGCGAAACCATCGGCATCATCGGCCCGCCGGGTTCCGGCAAATCCACCCTCGCCCATCTCATCCCGCGGTTTTACGATGTGACCGGGGGCTGCATCACGCTGGATGGTCAGGATATCCGGCAAGTCACCCTCGCCTCGCTGCGCCGTGCCGTGTCGGTTGTGGCGCAGGATGTGTTCCTGTTCACCACCACGCTGGAAAACAACATCGCCTATGCCGAACCCTTGGCCGGGGTGCCCGACATCGAACAGGCCTCGTCCCAAGCGCAAATCCACGGCCATATCAGCGGCCTGAAATCCCGCTATCATACCGTTGTGGGCGAACGCGGCTCCTCCCTCTCCGGTGGCCAACGTCAGCGCGTCGCCATTGCGCGGTCGCTGGTCCCCCAGCCCGAAGTCCTGATCTTCGACGACAGCACCGCCGCCGTTGATGCCAACACCGAGGCCCGCATCCGTGCCGCCCTGTCCGAAGGCGCTTCCGACCGCGTGACGCTGATCGTGGCGCACCGGCTGAACTCCCTCCTCCACGCCGACCGCATCCTGTTTCTGGACAAGGGCCGCGTCGTGGAACAGGGCAGTCATGCCGAACTGCTGGCCCTTGGTGGCCGCTACCGCGAGCTTTACGACCTGCAAACGCATGGCGCCGAAGGGGAGGGATCATGACCGACCAATCCGCCACCGACTATCAATCCGACCGCCAATCCGCCCCCGGTGCCCCAACCCTGCGCGCCGTGGTGGGCAGCCACCGGATCGAGGAGGAGATGTTCGGCAAGGTCTTTGACCCCCAGATCATCCGCCGCATTGGCTTTTTCGTCCGCCCCTATCGGCGCGAGTTCATCATATCGGTCGTGGCCGTGCTGGTCTTTACCCTGACCCAGCTTGCCATCCCGATGATCATCCGCCACGCCATCGATCAGGGCGTGATGGTCGGCTCCGCGCCGGTCCTGCAAGCCTCGCTCATCACCTTTGCCCTTGTGATTGCGGTGAACTTCGTAGCCTCCCACGTTCAGGAAACCGTGGTCGGCAAGGCCGCCGAAAACGTCCTTTTCGACATCCGCCGCGCCATGTTCGCCCACCTGCAACGCGTGTCCCTGTCCTTCATGGACAAGACCGAGGTCGGCCGCCTCATGTCACGCCTCCAAGGCGATGTGGGGTCCATGCAGGAATTCCTGGAAACCTCCGTCCTGTCCGTCGGCGACATCGTCCTCCTCTTCGGCATCATCACGATCATGCTGTACCTGGACCCCGGCCTCGGCCTGATCACCCTGTCCGTTCTGCCCATCCTGTTCGTCGTCCGCATCTTCTGGCTGCCCATGGCGCGGGACGCCTTCATCAAGGCCCACGAAACCAACTCCGCCGTCAACGGTGCCTTGGCCGAAGGCATCCACGCCGTCCGGACCGTTCAGGGCATGGGGCGCGAGGTGGTCAACCTCATGCTCTACCGCAACAAGGTGATGGCCAACCTGGACAGCAACCTTTACGCCTCGCGCATCGCGCAAGTGCTGGTGCCGATTGTCGACAGCCTGACCGGCCTTGCGATGGCGTTAGTCGTCGTGCTGGGCGGCATGATGGTTCTGGACCGCCAGTTGGAGGTGGGCGTGATGGTCGCCTTCCTCTTCTACATCCAGCGGTTTTTCGATCCGATCCGGTCCCTGACCATCCAATATTCCGTGATGCAGCGTGCCATGGCTTCGGGTCAACGCCTGATCGAGGTTCTGGATGTCGATGTGTCCGTCAAGGACCGCCCCGATGCCGTGGACATGGGCGACAGCGACGGCTCGGTTCAGTTCGACCATGTCACCTTCGGCTATGACCCCCGCGTGCCCATCCTCAAAGACGTGTCCTTCCGCGTGGAACCAGGGCAAACCGTCGCCCTTGTCGGCCCCACCGGGTCGGGCAAATCCAGCGCCATGTCCCTGATCCACCGGTTTTATGACGTGACTGATGGCCGCGTTCTGGTAGGCGGTCAGGATGTGCGCGATGTCACCCAAGCCTCCCTTGGCCGCCAGATCGCGATGGTCTTGCAGGAGCCCTTCCTGTTCACCGGGACCGTTCTGGAGAACATCCGCTCTAACAAGGTCGAGGCGACCCGCGAACAGATCATCGCCGCCGCCGTGGTGCTGGGGGCCGATCCCTTCATCCGCCTGTTGCCCCAGGGTTATGACACCATGCTGGGCGAACGCGGCGGCAGCCTGTCCACCGGGCAGCGCCAGCTTCTCAGCTTTGCCCGCGCCCTGGTGGCCGATGCGAAGATTTTGGTGCTGGACGAGGCGACGGCCAGCATCGATTCCGCCACCGAACAGGTCATCCAGCGCGCCTTGGCCACCTTGCTGAAAGGGCGCACGGGGCTGGTCATCGCCCATCGTCTGGCCACCGTCCGCCATGCCGACCGCATTCTGGTCTTGCAAGCTGGGCGCCTGATCGAAAGCGGCACGCATGTCGAGTTGCTGGCGTTGAACGGCCTGTACGCCGGGCTTTACCGCGCCAACTATGCCAGTTTTGATGATGTCGGCGCGTCGGACTGATCCGTCAGCATCGCAAAAATCTCGTCCCGGTCGCCATGCACGAGGAGCAGCGCCAGATCGCCCGGTTCCAGCCGGTCGATCACCAGTGCCGCCCCGTCCCTTGGTCTCTCTGACCGCAGCACGTTGCCCGCAGGCATCCCCAGACCCACACAGGCCTGCGCAATCAGGTCCGGTATTTCGCCCGGGCCCCGACCCCGCTCATAGCCCGGCAGTTCACTGGCCACCACATAATCGGGCCGCATCACAAAGGCCCCGCTGACCAGCCCCCGAATATCCTCATCCGACCGGTCGCCCGCCTGGCTGATCATCACAAAACACCG
>CAMDHB010000161.1 GCA_945897655.1 Pseudorhodobacter antarcticus | reverse complement strand
ATCGACTTGCGGGCAAGAGGTCAACTTTGTGATCGGCGTTGCGAGCGCGCAGGTGACGCTGCAACGGCTGGATCCGGCTACGGACCGCTATGTGGAGGTGGTGAAGTTCAATCCAGGCGTCGATGCGGTTCCGGTGGAATACACCGAAGCGGCGGCGGACAGCGATCTGCGGTGGCGCGTGACGCTGGCCGAGGGGGTGACGAGCTGGAACGTGGTTGAGGCGTTGAAGGCTGCCGATTTTCTGGTGGGCGAAATTGCCGAGGTGCCGGCCGAGGGGACGCTGGCGCCCGAAAGCTATGACGTGGACAAGGGTGCGGACCGGGGTGAGTTGCTGGCGCGGATGGGTGCGCGGCAGACGGCGACGCTGGCCGAGTTGTGGGCGACCCGGGCGGAGGGGCTGCCTTACGCCACGCCGGAGGAGGCGTTGATCATGGCGTCCATCGTCGAGAAGGAGACGGGGATCGCGGCCGAGCGCAAGCAGGTGGCGTCGGTGTTCCTGAACCGGTTGGCGCTGGGCATGAAGCTGCAGACCGACCCCACGGTGATTTATGGTGTGACCAAGGGGCAGGGGATCCTGGGCCGGGGGTTGCGGCAAAGCGAACTTCGGCGTGAGACGCCGTGGAACACCTATGTCATCGACGGTTTGCCTGTGACGCCGATTGCGAACCCGGGCCGGTTGTCGATTGAGGCGGCGCTGAACCCGGACACGACGCCCTACATCTTCTTTGTGGCGGATGGCACGGGGGGGCATGCCTTTGCGGTGACGTTGGAAGAGCATAACATCAACGTGGCCAAGTGGCGGGCGATCGAGGCGGAGCAGGGTGTGCCGGTCGAGGAGTGAGGAAGATGGGCAACCCTCCGGCCCGCAGGGCGGACCGGAGAACTGCCCATCCTACAAGTTAACACCAGCTGAACGCACCGCCCTGCAACCCTTTGATCCTATTCGATTTTTAGTTTGACTTTGCGCCCGGTCCAACGTATAGGTTGTGACATGCTGAAAGAGATGGGCCAAGCGGCACGGGGGTGACCCCGGGGCCGCTTTTTCATTTCCGAAGGCGACCAAGGAAAGGCGGGTTGGGCGGGATGAGCATCAATTTCTCCGCCGGAGAAAAAGAACCGGTCAATGTTCTGGCAACGACGGAAGCGGCGCTGGTTGATGCCGCTGAAGAGTTGGCGCGGTTGATCGACCGGATCAAGGCCGGAAAGTTTCAGGAAGCGAAGGCCACGCCCGATGCGGTCAAAGGACTGCACCGGGCGCTGGAGGTTGTGGTTTTGGGGAAACGCGATGTTGAAAAACTCTGCAAGCAGGTCACCGGGACTGTCGGAGCCACCAGCCTCGACTTTCACGCCGCGCGGGATGAAATCGGGCGCAGGCTGGCTCGCCTCCGCGACGCAGAGCGAGGTTGACGAGTTTCTGGGGGGCTTGAGCGACAACGCGCTGTTGTCGCTGCCTTGGATGTTCGAGTTCTGGGCGCTGCCGCATCAGTTGCCGCCGGAAGGGGCCTGGAAAACCTGGGTCATCATGGGGGGGCGCGGCGCGGGCAAGACGCGGGCCGGGGCGGAATGGGTGCGGGCGCAGGTTGAAGGCGCGCTGCCCGGCGATGCGGGTGAGGCGCGGCGGGTGGCGCTGGTCGGTGAGACGGTCGATCAGGTCCGTGAGGTGATGATCTTTGGCGAGAGCGGGATCTTGGCCTGTTCGCCGCCCGACCGCCGCCCGGAATGGCAGGCGGGACGCAAGCAGTTGGTTTGGCCGAATGGCGCGGTGGCGCAGGTGTTTTCGGCGCATGATCCGGACAGTTTGCGGGGGCCGCAGTTTGACGCCGCCTGGGTTGACGAGTTGGCCAAGTGGAAGAAGGGGCAGGAGACCTGGGACCAGTTGCAGTTCGCGCTGCGGTTGGGCGACAATCCGCGGCAGGTGGTCACGACCACGCCGCAGAATGTGGGCGTGTTGAAGGCGGTGTTGAAGAACCCCTCAACCGTGAAGACTCACGCGCCGACGGCGGCGAACCGGGCTTATCTGGCGGCCTCCTTCCTGGAGGAGGTTGAGGCGCGCTATGCCGGGACTGCCCAAGGCCAGCAGGAGCTGGAGGGGGTGCTGCTGGAGGCGGTCGAAGGGGCGATGTGGACTGGGGCGCAGCTGGACGGGCTGCGGGTTGCGGAGGTGCCGCATCTGAGCCGGATCGTGGTGGCGGTGGACCCGCCGGTCACGGGCCACAAGGGCAGTGATGAATGCGGGATTGTCGTGGTGGGGGCCTTTACCGAGGGGCCGCCGCAGGATTGGCGGGTGGTGGTCTTGGAGGATTGTTCCGTGACCGGGGCCAGCCCCGATGTCTGGGCACGGGCGGCGATTGCGGCGATGGACCGGCACAAGGCGGACCGGCTGGTGGCGGAGGTCAACCAGGGCGGCGATCTGGTAGAACGAATGATCCGGCAGATTGACCCCTTGGTCGCCTATCGCGGGGTGCGCGCGTCGCGGGGCAAGATGGTGCGGGCGGAGCCGGTGGCGGCCTTGTACGAGCAGGGCCGGGTGGCGCATGTCCCGGGCCTAAGGAAACTGGAAGAGCAGATGTGCCAGATGACGCAGGGCGGCTACATGGGCAAGGGCAGTCCGGACCGGGTGGACGCGCTGGTTTGGGGTGTGACCGATCTGGTGGTGGAGCCGTCGGAGAAGTACCGGCGGCCTCAGATGCGCACTTTGTGAGGGCGGCGCTGGGGGCGGCACAGAAGCCTCCGGCGGGAGTATTTTTACCGGAATGAAGGGCAAGGGCGGGCCGAGGGGTCTGGCCTGCGGATTTCGTGCTGCGGTCCTGATGGGCAGCGGTTGGATGGGCTATGCCCGAGGCAACAGGAGTAGGCCTATGGTCTTTGATTTTCTGAGGCGTGCGCCAGAGGCGGGGCCGCCGGTGGCGGGCGTGGAGAAGAAGGCGTCGGCCACGGGCCGGGTGGTGGCCTGGGGGTCATCGGGGCGGGTGGCGTGGAGCCCGCGGGATGCGACCAGTCTGACCAAAACCGGGTTCTTGGGCAATCCTATCGGGTTTCGGTCGGTCAAGATGATTGCCGAGGCGGCGGCGGCTTTGCCGTTGATCCTGCAGGACGCTGAGGCGCGGTATGACCGGCATCCGCTGTTGGAACTGTTGGCGCAACCGAATGGGGCGCAGGGGCGGGCAGAGTTGTTTGAGGCGATTTATGGCAACCTGCTGCTGACCGGCAATGCCTATGTCGAGGCGGTGCCTGGGGCACAGGCGCTGCCGGGGGAATTGCATGTGTTGCGGTCGGACCGGATGAACGTGGTGCCGGGGGCGGATGGCTGGCCTGTCGCCTATGACTATGTCGTGGGGGGGCGGACGCACCGGTTTGCGGTGACCGAGGCGTATAATCCGATCTGTCATCTGAAGTCGTTCCATCCGCAGGATGACCATTACGGGCTGTCGCCGATGCAGTCGGCGGCGGTGGCGGTGGATGTGCATGGCGCGGCTTCGGCCTGGAGCAAGGCGCTGTTGGACAATGCGGCGCGGCCTTCGGGGGCGATGGTCTATAAGGGCGTGGACGGGCAGGGCACGCTGACCGCGGATCAGTATGACCGGCTGGTGAGTGAGATGGAGGCGCATCATCAGGGCGCACGCAACGCGGGGCGGCCCATGTTGCTGGAAGGTGGGCTCGATTGGAAGCCGATGGGCTTTTCGCCTTCCGATATGGAGTTTCACGAGACCAAGATGGCGGCGGCGCGGGGGATTGCGATTGCTTACGGCGTGCCGCCCATGCTGATCGGGATCCCGGGGGATGCCACCTATGCCAATTATCAGGAGGCGAACCGGGCGTTTTTCCGGCTGACGGTGCTGCCCTTGGCGACGCGGGTGACGGCGGGGATTTCGACATGGTTGTCGAAGTTCACGGGGGAGGCTGTTGAGTTGCGGCCCGATCTGGACCAGGTGCCCGCGCTGGCGGCGGAACGCGATCAGCAATGGGCGCGGGTTGGGGCGGCGGATTTCCTGACGACCAATGAAAAGCGGGTTCTGCTGGGGCTGCCGCCCCTGACAGAGGGGGCATGACCGCGCGGCGGACGCCTGAGGGGTCACGTTACCTGTTGGACAGTTTCGATCCTGCCGCAGCGCGGATCGAGGCGAATGAGCGTGTGGCCGAAGAGCGTTGGGCGGCGCTGGATTTTCGGTTGGCGCAGATCGATTCCGTGCTGGAGCGGTTGGAAAAGCGCATCTGGCTGGGGGTGTTCGGAGTTGCGGCATTTTTGCTGTCGCAGATGGCCGAGTCAATCATCATGGCAGCAACTAAGTGAGGACGGGCATGCACTGGAAGATGGAAGGCGCGCCGGAGCGCAAATATCACCAGCCTGACAAGGGGTTGACCGTGGTGGATGGCACGGTGGTGGCGGGCTATGCCAGCCTGTTCGGCATCAAGGATCAGGGCGGCGATGTGGTGCAGAAGGGGGCTTATGGCGCCAGTCTGGCGCGGCTGGCCGGTTCGGGGCGGGCGGTCAAGATGCTGTGGCAGCATGATCCGGCGCAGCCCATCGGCATCTGGGACGAAGTGCGCGAGGATGGGGTGGGGCTGTATGTCAAGGGCCGTATCCTGACCGAGGTGGAGAAGGGCCGCGAGGCGGCGGCATTGCTGACGGCGGGGGCGATTGACGGTTTGTCGATCGGGTACCGGACCGTCAAGGCGGAACGCGATGGCAAGGGGCAGCGCCTGTTGTCGGAGCTGGAGCTTTGGGAGGTGTCTTTGGTCACCTTCCCGATGCTTCCCGAGGCGCGGGTTTCGGCCAAGGGCGACACGCCCGATGCCGATATCTGGCGCGAGTTGGCGGCGATCTTTGACGACGCCGCCCTGTCTTTGGCCGGGCGTTAAGCGGCCTTTCACGACCAACCTGAGGAAAACGATATGACCGAGACTAAGGCTCGGGCCGGGGAAGATATGCCTTTGGCCCATCCGGGTGCGGAAGTGAAATCCGCTATGGCCGGATTTGTGAACGCCTTCAAAGACTTTCAAGGCGACGTGAAGAAATCATTGCAACAACAGGAAGAGCGTTTGACCATGCTGGATCGCAAGACGATGACCTATGCCCGCCCCGCCCTTTCGGCCCATGCCGAACTGGACGTCCCCCACAAGAAAGCCTTTGCCGCCTATGTCCGCACCGGCGATGATGACGGTCTGCGCGGCCTGGTTCTGGAAGGCAAGGCGATGTCGACGGCCGTCAATGCCGATGGCGGCTATCTGGTGGACCCGCAGACGGCGGACAGCATCCGTTCGATGCTGGTGTCGACCTCGTCGCTGCGGTCGGTGGCCAATGTGGTGCAGATCGAGGCAACCTCGTTTGACGTGCTGATTGACCGCAGCGAAGTGGGCTCGGGCTGGGCGACGGAAGCGGCTGCGACGACCGAGACGGCGACCCCGACCATCGAGCGCATCTCGATTGCGCTGCATGAATTGTCGGCCATGCCCAAGGCATCGCAGCGCCTGCTGGATGACAGTGCCTTTGACGTGGAAGGTTGGCTGGCGGGCAAGATCGCGACGCGGTTCATCCGCGCCGAGGCCGCGGCTTTTGTCAACGGCACGGGCACTGACCAGCCCAAGGGCATTTTGCTGCCGACCAAGGTTGCGAATGCGTCCTGGACCTGGGGCAATCTGGGTTATGTCCCGACGGGCGCTGCTGCGGATTTTGCGGCCAGCAACGCCAGCGATTGCATCGTCAATCTGGTCTATGCCTTGTCGGCAGACTACCGCGCCAACGGCACCTTTGTGATGAACAGCAAAACTGCGGGTGCGGTGCGCAAGATGAAGGATGCCGATGGCCGCTTCATGTGGGGTGACAGCCTGCAGGCGGGGGAACCGGCGCGTCTGATGGGTTATCCGGTGCTGATTGCCGAGGACATGCCGGATGTCGGCACCAACACCTATCCCATCGCCTTTGGCGACTTCCGCGCCGGGTACACCATTGCCGAGCGCCCGGACCTGCGCATCCTGCGCGACCCGTTCTCGGCCAAGCCCAACGTGCTGTTCTATGCGGCCAAGCGCGTGGGCGGCGATGTGACCGACTTTGCTGCCATCAAGCTGCTGAAGGTCGCTGTTTCCTGATCTGAACAGAACGCGCCCGATCCCAGACATGGGGTCGGGCCCTTTGGGCAACGGCCCGAGACAAGATGAGGGAAAGGAACGGAGCGATGTTGTTGACCGAACTGACGACGGTTTCGGGGGCTGGGCTGCCGGTGCAGGGGTTGAAGGACCATTTGCGGCTGGGCACCGGGTTTTCGGATGGCGGCATGCAGGATGGGCTGATCGAAACCTATCTTCGGTCGGCGATGGCGGCCGTCGAGGGGCGGATCGGCAAGGTCCTGATGACGCGACAGTTCAAGATGACGCTGCAAGACTGGCGCGACGGGTCCGAACAGGCCCTGCCGGTGGCCCCGGTCAGCGCGCTGGTGTCGGTGACGCTGTTTGATGTGACGGGAGAACCTACGGTGATTGCGGCGGAGCGGTATCGGCTGATCCAGGACAATCATCGCCCGAAGCTGGCGGCGGCCGGGTATCTGCTGCCGACGGTGCCAACGGACGGCCGGATCGAGGTGGTCTTTGATGCCGGGTTTGGCGCGGCCTGGGCCAATGTGCCGCCCGACCTGCAACAGGCCGTGTTCCTGATGGCTGGTCATTACTATGAACACCGCAACGAATTTGCCGAAGCCACGCCGGGCCTGCCCTATCCGGTGCAGTCGCTGATCGAGCGGTGGCGTACGGTGCGCGTTCTTGGTGGAGCCTCGGCATGAAGGGACCCTTGCTCAACCGGTCGCTGGTGCTGGAGCGGCCGGTGCAGATTGCCGATGTCGCGGGTGGTTTTGCCCAGACCTGGGAGACGGTTGGAACGCTGTGGGGCGAGGTCAAGGCCGGTAGCGGGCGGGACCCGGCGGGCGTGGAAATCACGCTGGCGACGGTGCCTTACCGCATCACAGTGCGGGGTGCGCCTGTCGGATCGCCGCAGCGCCCGGTGCCCGAGCAGCGGTTCCGCGACGGGACGCGGGTCTATCACATTCTGGCGGTGACGGAACAGGATGCGGCTGGATCCTATCTGTCCTGCTTTTCACGAGAGGAGGTGCCGCAATGAGCTATGCAGCCGCAGCGGCCCTGCAGTCAGCAGTTTTTGCCCGACTGATTGGGTATGCCGCCTTGGATGGTGTGCTGATCTTTGACGCGGTGGCGCCGGGTTCTGGCAAGGGCAAATTCGTGCTGCTGGGCCCGGAAACGGCCAGTGATCGCAGCGACAAGACCGGGGCAGGGGCCGAGCACCAGTTTCAGGTTTCGGTGATCAGCGACGAGACCGGATTTCTGGGGGCCAAGGTGATTGCGGGCCATGTCTCGGACGCGCTGCTGGGCGAACCACTGACCCTGGTGCAGGGCCATCTGGTGGCCCTGACCTTCGTGCGGGCCATCGCCCGGCGCTTGAAAGAGGGCGAGAACCGCCGCATCGACCTGATCTTCCGCGCCCGCGTGGATTTCTGAGCATTTTCAACACGTAACCAGCAGCCCAGAGCGTCTGCGGTTCAAATCGGAGAGATGACATGGCTGTGCAGAATGGCAAGGACCTGTTGATCAAGGTGGACCTGATCGGGGACG
>CAMDHB010000160.1 GCA_945897655.1 Pseudorhodobacter antarcticus | reverse complement strand
CGGTAAGCGGGCCTACTCCTAGAAATGTTGGAACAGGTCATGGCCCAAAACGCCACCATATACAAAGTTGAGCTTTCGGTCTCGGACATGGATCGTCACTACTACGAGACCCATAAGCTGACCGTCGCAAAGCACCCTTCGGAAACGGATGAACGCCTGATGGTGCGCATCATCGCTTTTGCGCTGAATGCGCACGAGAATCTGGAAATGACAAAAGGCATTTCAACGGATGATGAGCCCGACATCTGGCAGAAGAGCCTGAGCGGTGAGCTTGAAGTGTGGGTGGCCCTTGGACTTCCCAACGAGAAGGTGGTTCGCCAATCCTGCAGCAAGGCTGAACGGGTGATTGTCTATCCTTACGGCGGCAAGACCGCCGAGATGTGGTGGGACAAGATCAAGGCAAGTACGGTCCGTTTTGCAAACCTGCAAGTTACGTGCTTTACCGAACGAGACATAGGGAATCTGGCAAGAGTGGCGAGCCGCACGATGAAGCTTCAAGTCAACATCCAAGACGGCGACGTGATGGTCGGAGTCGGTGACACCATCGTCAACCTGACCCTTCTGAATTGGAAAAGTGCTGCATAATTCCGACTGCCTCCGCCGCAAGACTCGGGCGGCCACTCTCGGCAATCAGGACGTTTCCCCGAGATTTGCCCGGGTCTGACAATGGGAGTTATTGGGTCGTCCAAGTCCAAGATGGAGACCCTTAGCAAAGGGCGAAAAACGGCCAGTCGGCATCGCTGAAGCGAAGGCTGTGGAGCAGCATGCTGCCTTGTCAAACGCATCACGTCAAATTTGTGCCGCAGCTTTTTGTTCCGGGCTTTTCCCAGGACTTCATTTTTGAAGGCATCACTAACCCCCGAGATGACCTGCCTTCAAGTTTCAGCCATGCGCCGAATCAAATGAAACAGTATTCAGCCGGTCTGTCTGGGTTGCTGCCTGGACTAGTTGCGAACTGCATGAGCGGCGACTGCCGGTCAAAACAGGATGCGGTCCAGGTGATGCACGGCGACGAACGCAACGTTGTAACGGTTCGCCATAGCGATCAGCCCCATTTCCATCAACGCGCCGGCAGCAAGGGCCAGAATGGTCTGATCCAACGGTATGCCCGCCAGACCAATCATGCCCAAGCCCGCGCCAAAGGCCAGGGTGAGCGCCTGGACTGTGGCGGCAAGGCTCAGGTAGGAGGCCCGAAGCAGAGTTTTGGGGCCGATTGCCTAAAAGCTGCAATCGAGCGCGGTGCCAAGCGTGTCCTTATAGTTTCGACCAGCAAGCTGGATGTGATGTTCGGCAACCCAGTCAGGTGAAAGGCCTGCGACGGAACCAGCAGGCCCAGTAAAGCCGGCGCTCTCAGGTCCAGGAGCAAATCGGCTTTGCGGTATTGAACGCTGGCTTCAGCGATACCTCTCGATAAACGCGTCAATGTCCAGCGCTCGGATATCGGGCAGGGCGGCCTTGAGTGCGAAGTGGTCCCAATCCCACCAGGCGATTTGTTGCAAAGCCTCGGCCTGTGGCGGGGTAAAGCGCCATTTCAGGTGCCGGGCAGGGACGCCGCCTACGATTTCATAGGGGGCCACATCTTTGGAGACGACCGCCCCGGCCCCGATGACTGCCCCTGTGCCGACGGCGACCCCGGCCAGCAGGGTGACGCCGTGGCCGATCCAGACATCATGGCCCACGGTCACCCAGTGATCGCGTCGCCATTGGAAGAACTCTGCATCATCCTCGCCCAGCCCGAACTGCGCAGCCCGGTAAGTGAAATGGTGCTGGCTCGCGCGCCAGGTTGCGTGGTTGCCAGGGTTGATACGAACGCCTTCGGCGATGGAACAGAACTTGCCGATGGTTGACCAGACCACATTGCCGCCTTTTACGATGTAGGAATAATCGCCAAAGCTGGTTTCACGCATCGAGACATGGGCGTGAATCTCGGTCCATTTGCCCAGATCGCAGTCGACGATGACGGCGGTTTCGTGGATGTTCGGAGCCTCTGTAAGCAGTTTCATGGGCGGCTTTCGGGTTAAAGGGCGCGGATGGTTTTCTGGCTCAGCCGGACGGGTTGGCCGTCCTGCATGACCATGGGTTCAACCAGCAGTTTCAGGTCGTGCACACCCAGTTCTGGCAGCGACAGGCCCATGGAATGGCCGACGGGCAGACGAAAGCCGCCCTTTGGGTTGAGGCTGGGGCCGACATCGCGGCGGCCGATTTGCAGGAAGTGCGAGATGTCCCATTCCTGCACCGCGCCGTCGATGCGGGTAACGGCCCAGCAATGGCCGCTGGTGCAGGGCTCACCCTCGGGGAAGAAGTATCCGGTTACATATCCCGCCTCGATGCCCGCACCACGAAAGGCGGCCAGAAGATAGGTGTGGATATCGACGCAGGAGCCTTCGGTGAGGCCAGAGGCCAAATGCGGCACATGGTCGAAGCCGTCATAGTATTTGGCGGCGGGGTGGCCGTAGACGAACTTTTCCGCGACGCCGCGTGCGACACGGATGGCGCGGGTTAGGTCACTCCCTTCGCCCGCCAAGTCCCGCGCTTCGGCCACCAGCGCGGGGGCGGCTTGAGTGTGGCGCGAGGGGGCAGGATGAAAGATGGCATCGGGGTAGTGACCGGGATGGTCAGCATAATCATAGCGAAAGGTGATCTCGGCAGCCTGAGGTGTGACCAGAAGCACCTGTTGGCCGGACGAAGCCTCGGTCAGATGTTGCACGGTGCCGCCTGTTACAGTGCAGCCCAGGCATTCCGCCGCCGGGGAGGACAGGCCCATAGGGGCAAAGACCGGCCCTTGGCTGCCCGGAACGGTGATTTGAACGGCAAAGGTCAACCGCGCACCCGGTCTGTCGTGCCGATGAAGCGGCTGCGAATGAGGCCGGACATCCAATCAATCAGATAGACCATGGCGATGATCAGGAAGATGATCGACCAAGCCTGATCCCACATATAGGCCTGTATGCGGTCTGACAGCAGAAAACCGATGCCTCCTGCGCCGACTATGCCCAGAATGGTGCCCGACCGCACGTTGGATTCAAAGTTGTAAAGGGTGATCGACAGCAGCACTGGCAAGACCTGCGGCAGCACGGCAAACCGGATGGCCTGCAAGCCCGATCCACCCGAGGCGACAACGCCCTCGACCGGCTTGTTCGAGGCATTCTCAATCGCCTCGGAGTAAAGTTTGGCCAGCACGCCCACTTCGGCCACGGCGATGGCCAGTACGCCGGGCAGGGGGCCAAGGCCGAAAGCGCGGATGAAGATGAGGGCGAGGATCAGGGTTTCAAACGACCTGATCACGTCAAATCCGCGCCGAAAGCCTAAGCGAAGCCAGTTCATGCGGTTGATCGTCTTGGCCCCGACAAAGGCCAGCGGAAAGGCCACAAACGCCCCCAGAACGGTACCGAGGAAGGCCATTGCGAGGGTTTCACCCAGACCATTCAGAATGTCGGCGATCTCTTGCCATTCGGTCCAGATATAGGGCGGGAACATGAAGCCCAGCACCTGGCCAAAACGGCCCAAACCTTCGATGATCCGCACGGGTGAGAAGTTGAAGTCATAGAGGCACCAGCCAAACAGCAGCGCAAAGGCGGCCCAAAGCGCACCGTTCCTTAGCCGCACGGACAGGGGGGCGCGAAAGGCCAAGGGCATCCGCAACTTGGCGGCGGCAATCTCGGCTTCCGTGATTTCGACTTTGGCCATCAGCGCAATCCCAATCCGATAAAGCGGTGCCGCAGCTTTTCTGACCCGTAGTCGATCAGCATGACGGTCACAAAGATGATGACGAACAGCGCCGACAGGTCGGTGTATTCCTGAAGGCTGACGGCGGTGCGAAACTCTTGCCCCAGGCCCCCTGCACCGACATAGCCGATGATCGACGAGGAGCGGACGTTGATCTCGAACCGCAGCAGGGTGTAGCTGATGATGTTGGGCAGGACCTGCGGCACCGCACCGAACCGTATCTGCTGCGCCCAGGTGCCGCCCGATGCCTTGATGCCGTCCAGGGGCCGCATGTCGATGTTTTCATTCGCCTCGGAATAGAGTTTGCCCAGGGCCCCCATCGCGTGCAGCGCAATCGCCATGACCCCCGCCATCGGCCCGATGCCAAAGCTGAACACAAAGATGAGTGCCCACACCAGTTCGGGCACGGTGCGTGCAATCTCCAGAAAACGGCGGGTGATCCACAGGACCCAAGGATTGGGCGACAGGTTGCGCGCCGCCGGGAAGCTGAGCAGGAACCCGCCCGCCACGCCAAACACCGTGGCCATGAAGGCGATCAGTATGGTTTCGAGCAGCAGCACCGCCCAGGTGCGCCAGGCCCAGAACCATGCGGCGATATCGGAACCCAGCGTGTCCCATGACAGCGAGGGGATGGTTTTGTACAGGTATTCGCCCAGCCGGGGCAGGCCCGCCGGTATGATCCAGCGCTCGGCGCGCGAGCCATCGGCCAAGGTGACCTGTGTGATCTTGAAGAAATCGCTTTGCAAGGCTGCCCCCATGAACAGCACGGCAAAGACCAGCGTGCTGACCAGCCAGATCAGGCGGGACCGCCTGCGCGCTACGGCATAGGCCGCCTCGAACGCCTGAACGGCTGGGGAAAGGGGAAAGGTGGTCATGCGTGGCCCTTGGGCAAAAGGGAACGGCGGCCCCGGATGGGGGCCGCCGTTTTGGACTGATCAGCTTTTGCGGTTCGCCTTGATCCAGGCGCGCATGTCGATGATCCACTGGTAACGCTCGTGGTTCACCTCGATATAGCCCTTGTCGGTCGATGTCTCACCGCCGGTCATTTCCTTGTACACTTCGGGTGCAGCGGTCGGCAGGGCCAGCAGGGCAGCCTTGACTTCATCGATCATCGGCTGGGGCAGGTTGTTGCGCGTGGTGATCGGGCCGTTGGTGATTTCGGGCGACTGCCAGATGACGCAGACTTCGCCTTTGGCGATCATGCCCTTGGATTCCATCAGCTGATAGACGCCCGAGGTTTCGTTGTCCTGATAGGTGGCGGCAGCGTCGAACTGCTTGTTGACCACGCCCTGAACCCCTGCCTCGTGGCTGCCCGAAAACGGGACGGCCGAGAAGAAGGTCGCCGGGTCATAGCCCTGCTGCGACAGGTTGTACAAGGGCACGGCGTAACCCGAGGTGCTGTCGGGGTCTGCGAAGGCCAGAACTTTGCCCTTCAGGTCGTCGATGGTCTTGTAACCCGAGTCGCAACGCACGGTGACGATGCTGAAGTAACCGGTGGCGCCGGTCTGGCTTTCGGTTGCCAGGATCGGCTGCACGCCACCTTCGCTCGCGGTATAGGCAGCGGCATAGGCTGACGAGCCCAGGAAGGCGAATTCGATCTGGTCAGCGGCCAGAGCCTGAACCACGCCGTCATAATTGCCAGCAGTGAAGATCTCCAGATCCACGCCCAGGGTCTTTTCCATGTACTCTTCAAAGCCCTTGAAACGGGCCAGACGGTCTTGCTCATTCTCGCCCGACAGGATGCCGAACTTGACGGTCTTGTAGTCGGCTTTCCAGTCCTGGGCCATTGCGGGCGCGGCGGCCAGCAGGGCAAGGGCGGCGGTGGTGATGAAACGCATGGTGTATCCTCCGGGGGTTTGCAGGGAAATCAGGCCGGCACGTAGGCGCGGGCGGCGGTCGAGGTGACGGCTTCGTTGAACTCGGCCAGCCCGTCGCTGCCATAGATGTCGCGCACGACATCATCGGTCAGTTGCCGGGCCACGCCGTCGAACATCACGCGGCCCGCGCGCATGGCGACAATGCGGTCGCAATAGGCGCGGGCTGTATCAAGGGTATGCAGGTTGACGAGTACGGTGATGCCATCGTCGCGGTTGATGCTGCGCAGGGCATCCATCACGCGGGTGGCATTGCCTGGGTCAAGGCTGGCGATGGGTTCATCGGCCAGCATGATGCGAGGGTTTTGGACCAGGGCGCGGGCAATCGCCACGCGCTGTTGCTGGCCGCCCGACAGCGTGCCTGCCCGTTGCAGGGCCTGCGGTGCCAGTTCCAACCGATCCAGCGCACGAATGGCAATCGCCCGTTCGGCATCGGTGAACCGCATGGCCAATGAAGACAGCAGGCCATGATCTGCCAGCCGCCCAACCAGAACATTTGTCAGCACATCCAGCCGGTCCACCAGATTGAACTGCTGAAAGATCATCGCGCAATCGCGCCGCCATTGCCGCAGGGCGCGGCCCTTGAGCGCCGTCACCTCCTGCGCACCAAACTTTATCGTGCCTTCGGTCGGATCGACCAGCCGGTTGATCAGCCGCAGCAGGGTGGATTTGCCCGCACCAGAGCGGCCGATAACGCCCACGAACTGACCGGGGGCGATATCCAGGTTTACGGCATCGACCGCGCGGGTCGATCCGAATTGCCGGCCCAGGCCGGAAAGGGAGAGGGTATGCTGTTCCATGACCAGCAGGGTGCTTGACCCTCGCGACACCTGCGCATCATCCGAATGAATTTTGCGATTCAGTTTCTTAACGGTTCGGTGACGAAGGCGGCCTTAGGCTGCCTTCAACATGATCACCGAGCCGTCCGAGTAAATCTTGGCCCCATGGCGCAGGGTGGCGCGGACATGGCCGATGCCGGTATCATCGGCAATCACCAGATCGGCCAGCATGCCGGGCTGGATCGCCCCCCGGTCCGTCAGGCCCAAGGCCCGCGCCGGGTTTAGTGTGGCCAGACGCGTGGCCCCGGCCAGCCCATTGGGATCGGTTTTGCCCAGTTCCAGAATGGCGGGCAAAATGGCCGAGGGGTGGTAATCGGCGGCCAGAATGTCCAACAGGCCCAAGGCATGCGCCTCACGCGCCGATAGGTTGCCTGAATAGGATTTGCCGCGCAGGGCATTGGGCGCCCCCATTGCGGTGGCAAGCCCGCGCGCGCGGGCTTCGGTCGCGGCAGCAATGGTCACCGGGAATTCGCTGATGCTGACACCCAGCCCATGCATCAGCGCCACTTTTTCGGGTGTATCATCGTCATGGCTGGCCAAGGCTACGCCATGTGCGCGGCAAGTGTCCGAAATGGCGCGCAACGTGGCCGCCATATCGCCCGCCGCTGTGCGCTTTTGTTCGATCCGCTTGGCCACCTCGCCCTCGGCCTCGGTCAAGGACAGGCCCTTTTCTTGCGCAACGCGGGCGACATGGGCCTCGATATCGCGGTACTGGCCTTGGCCGGGGGTGTGGTCGGTCAGGGACACCAGATCAACCGACCCTTCGGCGATCAGCCCTTCGACCACCCGCAGGGCGTCGGGGAAGGTGATTTCAAAGCGGGCGTGAACCTTGTGATCCACCTTCAGCACATCGTTCATTGCCTTGAGCGTGCGGATGATGGCGGAGGTGTTGTCGAAATGGCGGATATGGCCATAGGCGGAACCGGGATGGAACGACAGCGAGGCATAGGCGGTGGTGACGCCCGCCACGGCAAGGCGCCTGTCCAGATCGCGCAGGCCCAGTTCCATGGGCATGCGGACATTGGGGCGGGGTTCGACCTCCCGTTCCACCATGTCGCCATGCATGTCGACAAAGCCGGGCATCAAGAGAAGGCCTTGGCCATTCAGCGCAGCGCCCGGCATGGGGGTATCGGCCAGTTCGGCAATCTTGCCACCCTCGATGCGCACCGAACCATGGTTCA